>NZ_UETR01000078.1:0-1661 GCF_900491745.1 Candidatus Amarolinea aalborgensis
CTGCGGAAGTCCCAGGTCTGGACTTCGGAAGTCTGCGTCAGGGATGAAGCAGTTCAACGACATGCACCGGCACGCCGCCCAGGTCAGACCGGCGCGTTACCTTGCCCAGGCGCACGCCTTGCACCTGCGCGGAGGTGGTGACAAACTCCTGCAAGGTGTGACCCAGGGGTTGGGCGACAAACAGGGCCAGCGTAGCCGCGGAAAACGCCGTGGGCAGCGACTCCCAAACCGACCATTTGCGGTCCCCGCGGGCGCTGAGGGCGGTGACGGCCCAGGCCGCGGCGCCTGCCAGCATGCCCGACGTGACGAAGTTCGTGCCGCAGTTGGGGTGCACGGCCAGATGCGCGTCGCCGGCCTGTAAACGCCGCAGAGCCTCCTTGACCGCGCGCTCCAGCTCATCAGCCTTCATATCGCCATAGATGATGAACCCCTTGGTGTCACTACGGGCCACAATGCGCCGATTGGCGTTGGCCGCGGCCAGGAGATAGACCGTGGCGTGTTCGATGCCGTGATTGCGGCGGACGATAGATACAATGGGGACATTTTCTAGCAGGTTCGTAGTCATGGCGCTTGTTTTGCCTCTTGTTCGGTTGCGTGGTTTTCGAGGACTTCCCGGATGACAAAAATGGGTTTGTCCTGCGTTTCATAGTAGGTGCGCATGGTCATCTCGCCGAGCAAGCCGATGCTCATCATTTGCACACCGAGCATCACCAGCAGCACGGCCAGGAGCAGCAGCGGTCGGCTGCCAATGCTCTGGCCCAGAACGAGTTTGAGGTACGTCAGGTAGAAACCGATTGCCGTCCCCAGCGCGCCCATCGCCAACCCGATGCCCCCAAACACATGCAGGGGTCGTGTGGCGTAGCCCAGCAGAAAGCGCACCGTGATTAAGTCCAGGATCACGCGGAAGGTGCGGCTGAGGTTATATTTGGAACGTCCAAACTGTCGCGCACGGTGGTTCACCGGAATTTCCGCAACCTCGGTGCCCATCCAACTGGCAATCGCGGGAATGAAGCGGTGCAGTTCGCCGTACAGCTTCACATTTTGCAGCACTTCGCGGCGATACGCCTTGAGTGAGCAGCCATAGTCGTGGAGGGCGACGCCGGTCACACGCGAGATGAGCGCGTTGGCGATGTGCGATGGCAGCCGTCGTGAGAGCGCGGCATCCTGACGCTGCACGCGCCAGCCGCTGACTACGTCATAGCCTTCGGCGATCTTAGCGAGCAGCAGACCGATGTCGGCTGGATCGTTCTGTAGATCAGCATCAATCGTCACGATGACCGCGCCGCGCGCGCGGCTGAAACCCGCGGCAAAGGCCGCGGTTTGGCCGAAGTTGCGGCGAAAGCGCACCACACGCACATGCGCCGGGTCTTGCGCTTGCCAGGCGCGCAGCAGGGCGAAGGAGTTGTCGCGACTGCCATCGTCCACGACAATGATCTCAAAGGGGCGGTTCAGCGCGGCCAGCGCGGCGGTCAACTGCGTCTGCAGCGCCGGGATGCTTTCCTCCTCGTTGTACAAAGGCACGACCACTGAAACAGCGAGCGCGTCGGTCGCGGCGATAGGGGGCAGGGCTGCGCCTGCATCAGGCATCATGTTTCTCCTACCGGTATGGGGGCTGATTCCCACCAGGCCGCCGGCGTGACATAGAGAATACCCCCGGTCAG
>NZ_UETR01000076.1:0-2109 GCF_900491745.1 Candidatus Amarolinea aalborgensis
TCGCATCGAGGGCTTGCAGCTGCTGCGCCAGATCGAGCAGCGCGGGAGGGGGCGGATCGCCGGCCAACAAGCGGCTGACGACCATGCCGGGCGCGTTGGACAGATTTTTCCCTTGCACCGCCCAAATCCAGGCCTGCGCGCGGGCCCAGCTCACGCCGCCGCGCGCGATTTTCCCCAGGTTCGGTTCCACGATGCCGAACGCGGCTAAAAGATCACAAACCTCGGCCTGCGAACCAGCAGCAGCAGCATTTTCGGCCTGAGAAGCAGCCGCGACCGACGAAACCTCGACCGGGGAATCAACAGCAGCAGCAGCAACCGTTTTTTGAGCGGCTGATGTTCGGTCGGCGGGCGCGATGCTGTTGTTGGTAATCTTTGCGGAAGTCTTTGTTGAAGTCTCTGTTGTATTCTCTGGTATTGTCGTTACAAGTTGCGCGCTTCGATTTATCATTTTGCGCGCATGCATTTTGCATTTTGCGCGCTTCGATTTATCATTTTGAAAAATGCATTTATCATTTTGAAAAATGGGCGGCTCCAGGGGCGGCAGAAAGACGCTGCGCAGGCGGCTCAGGCCCACGGGGTTCAGGGTAAACCATTGCGTACGGTCGAAGCGCAGCCGATTGAAGTTTTCGATCAGGATCAACTCATTGTCTTTGAGGTTGGTGATGATACGGCCAATGGTGGGGAGACTCCACCAAGAAAAATGGGCTTGCAGATCGGTGAGGCTTTGGTGGGTCCATTTCTGCCCATCGTGCCAGTGACGTTCGTCGTCTGGCGCGATGCGCAAGAGATAATCGAGCTGCAAGAGCACGATAGACTCGTTGAGACCAATCTCTAACGCCAGCTCGGGACAGATCCGCATGGGATGCGGATCGTTGAGGATGAGCAGGCCGGCGGGCCTGGGCGATGTGGCGGGTTGGGTGTCCATCACTGAGTTACCTTTTCAATACGCAACCTGAACCGTGCTGGTGTACCGTCTTGATCGTATTCTATCACATCAATGAGTATTGTGTCAAATGAGTATAACACTATATCATCATATGAACATTTATTATTATATGCTTTTGAGTTGACAAAATGACCACCATAAATTAGAATTTCGAATAGAAATGGCGGTGAATATGAATGAAAAACGGTTGCAGGTTTCGCTAGATGCCGATCTCCACAAGGCAGTCTTTATTAAGGCTCGCCAGGAGGACGTTGCTGTCAGCGAGCTGGTGCGTGAATGGCTAGAAGCATGGCTCAACGGCGATCCGGCGTTTACGCCGAAAGCAAGCAATGTCACGGCCAAAAGGTGAGTTAAGAGCTTATGCTCATGGCGGATAAAACGACCCGCAGGTAGAAATCCCTTTGCGCCTTTGCGTCCTGGCGTTTAAGTTTTGCGCATTTTTATAGTACAATATCACCGTAAGCCAGCAGGCGCAACGCTCACGCGGCGCAGCCTGGGGAAGAGGCGCAAGCGTTCTTCCCGCCCAGGGTTACAGCAGCAGGGCAGTCGAGATGACCAGTCGGGGCTGCCCTGTTTGCTTTTGAGGAAGTATACACCGCTCTCAGTGATTTGTCAAACGCATATGTATACAAAAGTATACAAGTGTTTACTAAATGGCTCTTGATTCTATCTCAGCCTGGAGAAAACTAAAGCATGAGTGAATGGCCCGAGGTAATGAAGGTTGAACAGGTGGCAGCATTCCTACAGATGCACCCTAATGCTATTCGGGCTATGTTGCGCGCTCGCAAATTGCCAGGTCGCAAAGTAGGCGTCGAATGGCGCGTCTTGCGTTCGGAACTTGAGGCCTGGCTGCGGCAGCCGGAGCCGGTGGAGGATGGGGAGGCGGAGAAGTAGCGTGGTTGCCTTGTTGGCTTTGGCAGAGATAAGTCATTGACCGCTCGTGCCTATAATTGGAGTCCCATTTGCAGAGGCTTGTCAGTCTGCTCTGCGAGTTTTCTGGCAATAATGTGATGCGGAGGCGTAAAGTTTACAATCAACACTTCTTTGTTGAGCACGCGCTCACTTTTGCCTTTTTCGATGTTCATGCCTGAGTAAGACTGCACCGGAATGATGTGGCATTTGGGATTGGCATACATGGTGCGAATTTCCGGCACATCATAGGA
>NZ_UETR01000075.1:0-3254 GCF_900491745.1 Candidatus Amarolinea aalborgensis
TGGCAGGGATGTCATATTTTGCAAGGGTTGTTCTCAGCCCAGAGCGCGCGCCGGTAATTTCGCCGCCTTGCGAAATTACTTGATCGCGAAACACAGGACAGGCGCGCCTGAGATGGTCTAACACAACAATGCCAATGGCAACTGTGTTACGAGAAATTTTCCCACCCCTGGTGCAAGAGTTCAGCCACCGATTAAGGGTTTCGCTGCTTTGCTGTTTGATTTCAGTCTGAGCGTTGCGCAAATCACTGCTCCTTGTGTCCGAGAGCGCTGAGTATTCGGTTCTTGATTTTAGGGGTATCAGTTATTTCGTGTTCCCATATCCTGACGACTGTCCATCCATCACATTGCAGTTGCCTATTATGCGTCTCAGCCAATTCAACGTTCCGCTTGATTTTCTTCTCCCAATATTCCCGGTTTGTTTCTGGCAGTTTTTTACGGCAGTCAGGACAACCATGCCAAAAACACCCATCAACAAACACAGCCACGCGCCTATCAAAAAAAACAACATCGGGCTTGCCGATAATGCTGATGACATTTTTCTTCCATCCCCTTAACCGCATTCCCGCAAGCATGGCCCAAAGGCGTTTTTCAAGTTTTGTACCTTTGCCTTTGACGGCCCGCATCGTTTTTCGTCGGTCTTCAGGTTTGAGATTGTCGCTCATTTTTTGTCTAGTAAAAAGAGTTGTGCATTGGGCAATTGGCTCCGATACTGCGGCGCTCCATTTTCAGCAACTGGGTTTAAGATGTGTTTGGCAATCCAAGAGATCACTGGTACGCAGACTGCGTCGCCAAGTCCGGTAAGCGCCTGAACGCCATTCACGGTCATTTGATATTGATCAGGAACACCTTGCAAGCGAGCGTATTCCCTTGGCGTCATAGCACGCATTTTGACAGAACCATTTCCCGCTCTTATCAGAAACTGCTTTCCACTGCCGCCTATCGCTGTACGCAAACAACCAGATAAATCATCATCTCTAACTTCGGCTCGTTGTTGTTCTGCGCGCCGCCTACGAAAGAAAGTTCGATAGGAGAACTGGTCGCTCTCGACCAGTTGCTCGACTCTTTGGCGGTGCACTTCATTCATCATAGCCAGATGGCGTTTGACTTCGACATCAGCCCACCATCGGCCGTCTAAGTCACTCATCGGCTCGACTATTTCGGATAAGCCCCTGGATTTAAGAGGGGGCGGTTCAGGAATTTCGTTATAAAACCATCGCAAATCCTTGTTGGCAATAATACTCCTTTTGAGTTGGTCTGGAAGTAGAGATTTCGGACGCGTCAATATCAATTCTGTGGTGGTGTGACTGACAGGGAATTTTGTTCCGACAAGAAAGACCCGCAACCTGCTTTGAGGGGTAAATCTTAATGCGTCAAAAACGAAAACGTCGCAGGCGTATCCCAGCTTATTGAGCGCCTCAACAGTTACCCTAAAATCGTTCCCCTTGTTAGAATACAGCCAGCCAGGGACATTTTCGACAAGAACAAGGGGCGGCGCGGAGTCCCTTTGTGCTTTGAGTATTTCTATGAATCCCCAAAATGCACTGGAATGGCCGCCGTCAATCATACCATTCATATTTCCCGCTAACGAAAGATCAATGCATGGAAAGGAACAGGTGGCTAGAGTAGTTGAAGGCACACTGGCGGGATCAATTTCAAATATGTCGCCAATTACATAATGAGATTCAGCGTCAGGGAAGAACACCCTATACATTTCGTATTTCTTCTCAGAAATATCGTTGGCAAAAATGACTTGCCAGCCTTGAGACTGTAGACCCATTCTAACCAAGCCAATGCCCGCAAAGTATTCAGCTACCGTTAGGGAATGCACTAAACCTTCCATTTATTCGTGTTCCTGGTATTAGGATTCATGGATTGCCCTGATTATGCTTTTATTATCGCGTAAGTTCTAAAATTTGATTCGAGGGTGGGAGCATTCGGTTCTATCCCACACCGCCCCGCTACCTCTCCGCCTCCCCATCCTCCACCGGCTCCGGCTGCCGCAGCCAGGCCTCAAGCTCCGAACGCAAGACACGCCAAGACTTCCCTATTTTGCGCCCCGGGAGTTTTCTGAGGCGGAGCAGGTCTCGGACCGTTTGCTCTTTCATTTTCAGGTATTGAGCGACTTCTTCTGTAGTCAATACTTCGTCTTCGATCACGTGACACCCTGGCGTGTAAATTGAATTTCCAGCATGCACAAAAACAACTTGGCATACCCTGCTTTTTTGTGTGTTTGTGTGCTTTTCCGTTTGACAAATCACTAAGAGCGGTGTATACTTTCCTCAAAAGCAAACAGGGCAGCCCCGACTGGCCATCTCGACTGCCCTGCTGCTGTAACCCTGGGTGGGAAGGGAGCTTGCGCATCTTCCCCAGGCTGCGCCGCGTGAGCGTTGCGCCTGCTGGCTTACGCTGATATTGTACTATAAAAATGCGCAAGGCGAAAAGCGGAACTGCAAACAACACAAAACAATCTCTGATCTCCAATCTCCGAGGCCACCATGTCCTACCCCATCACGCCCGAAGTCGAAGCGATCAGCCGCCTGCACCTGGAAGGGAATGTCATTCCGCACACCTGGTTCCAGCACATCCGCACGCCCGCGGGTCATCCAGACGTGCTGGCGATCATGATCCTCTCCGATGTCGTCTACTGGTATCGCTGGCGCGAGCTGCGCGATGAAGCGACCGGCGCGGTCGTGGGCTATGCGCGGCGCTTCAAGGGCGACCGCTTGCAGCGCAGCTATGACGCCCTGGCCCAGCAGTACGGCTTCACCAAGCGCCAGGTGCAGGACGCGGTCTATCGCCTGGTGGACGCCGGGCTGTTGGCGCGGGATTTGCGCACAATCATCACCGACAACGGGGTGAAGCTGGGCAATGTGCTCTACCTGGCGCCCATCGCCGATGCCATCGCCGCGATTACTTACCACGCCGACCACCCCCTCTCACGAAAAAACGTGAGAGGTATCACTGAAAAACGTGAGAGGTATCCCGAAAAAACGGGAGAGGTGTCACGTTTTGACGTGATACCTCTCACTGAAAAACGTGAGACAAATACAGAGATTACTACAGAGATTACAACAGAGACTACAACCATCAGATCCAGCATCAACAGCAACGGCGAGGACGACTTTGCCGACGAAAATGACGATCTGGATGCGGACGATCTGCCGGAACAAGCACCGCTTGCTGTTGCTGCTGTTGATTCCCCGGTCGAAGTTTCTGATGTTGCTGTTGCTTCCCAAGCCGAAATTGCTGCTGGT
>NZ_UETR01000073.1:0-3585 GCF_900491745.1 Candidatus Amarolinea aalborgensis
CCTGCTGTGGCTGCGCCAGGACGACAGCAACTGGATGCAGCTGGGCTGGCGGCGCCTGAGCAACGGTAACCCGCAGATTTTGGTGCAATGGCAAGTAAACGGGGCGAGCAACAGCTACGTGGGCGCCGCGCTGGCGGTAGGAACGACGCCGCGCTTTGAGATCGTCAAAGAGGGCAGCGTCTGGCATTACCGGGTAGACGGGGTGGATGTGGCCGGGCTGCCGGCGGCGGTCACCACGCTGAACCTGACGAATCTGCGCCCGCAGGCCGTGGGTCGCGCGCGCAACACGTGCGACCAGGCGGGGACGACGTTCCAGGAACTGCAGTGGACCCAGGGAGCGTGGAGCAACTGGGGGGATGTGGTGCAGGAGATGGACAACCATCCCGGTTTCTACTTCTGTCGGGTGTCCACCAACCAGTTCAAGGTCAATCCTGACGCCATTTCCTGCCCGTAGTGGTTGCGCCTGCCCGTGCCGCAAGGGGCAGGCGCACGACCGCACGAAGGTGGGGCCGGCTGACAACGCTGCCCCCGGAGCGTGTGTGACTCAAAGACCTGAAAAGGTACAAGGAAGCGAGTTCGATGCAAGGAGGATATCATGACAACGTGGTGGAAGAGAAACCTGCCGATGACGCAGGTACGACATTGGATCACGGCCGCGGTAGTGGCCGTGGGGCTGTGTACATTGCTGCTGCTGGCTGCGTGCACACCGGGCAGTTCGGCGCCCAGTTCGCCCATGAGGGGATCGTTAGCGCTGGATGGAAGACCCGCCCTGGGCGAGCCTTTCATGCTGCGACTGGAATTGCGCACCTCTATGGCCTTCACCGATGTGGCGGCTAGCTTTGTGTTGCCTACAGGCGCCGAATTACTGGACACACCTGGCGAATGGCAGATCGAGAGCATGGAGGCGGACCGAACCTACGTCTTCACCGGTACTGTGCGTATCGTGCAGAATGGATACTTCCGTCTCTGTGGCGGTGGGGTGAAACACTTCAGTAGCGAGTCATATTTTGGTGGTGGCGACTGTATCTATGTCCTGGTGGAAGGCGAAGACACGTGGGTCAGCCATGACCCGCCGCCCAATCATTGGCGCTCGCCACAAGCAAGTGTTGGAGTAACACCGCTCCAACCCGAGTTGATCCAGAACCGGCTGTATCTGTCGGGCACACTGACCTTGAACCAACCGGTGACTCTGGTCTACGAAGTAACGCCGTTGGTTGATCTGCAGATTGCTACCGTGGGAATTGCAGTTCCGGTCGGTGGCCTACAATCAAGTGAACCGCGGGCAGAGGCGAGCGATACTACCCTGATCACGCCTCTCAAATTCCACAGCTCCACAGAAGGCGTGTATTACTGGAACGGTTCCATGAAAGGCCAGCAGACCTACTCGTTCTATATTACCTTAGAGCCAACGGCGGGGGGTGAGAGTGTGGTGGATGCGAGTGTAAACGAATCTGGGACTGTTGATTCTGTGACACGTCCAGTTATTGCCACCAGCCAATCCCTGACGCTCACGTTGTATTCGCCGTCGTTGGCGCGCTGAGCGAGGGAGGCCGCAACCCGTTGCCTCCATGGCGAAGACATCGGCGACATCTACTGAACCGCTCACCTGGCGCCCCCGGTCAGACCACCCCAGGGAAACTCTGCATCCATGAACAGCGACCCCAGGCGCCGCGTAACATCGCCTGGGGTCGCCTTTAGGCTAAGCGGACCACCCATTTTCACGATGCAGTCGAGACTTATGCGCAGTTGTCGAACACGTTCAGACCAGATCATCACGACGGGGAGTGAGTTGCAGCGCCTGCTGTGGCTGCGTCAGGACGACAGCAACTGGATGCAGCTGGGCTGGCGGCGCCTGAGTAACGGCAGTCCGCAGATCCTGGTGCAGTGGCAGGTGAACGGAGTGAGCAACAGCTACGTGGGCGCCACCCTGGCGGTGGGAACGACGCCGCGCTTCGAGATCGTGAAGGAGGGCAGTGTGTGGCATTACCGGGTAGACGGCGTGGATGTGGCCGGGCTGCCGGCGGCGGCCACCACGCTGAACCTGACGAATCTGCGCCCGCTGGCCCTGGGTCGCGCGCGCAACACGTGCGACCAGGCGGGGACGACGTTCCAGGAACTACAGTGGACCCAGGGAGCGTGGAGCAACTGGGGGGATGTGGTGCAGGAGATGGACAATCACCCCGGCTTCTACTTCTGCCGGGTGTCCGCCAACCAGTTCAAGGTCAATCCTGACGCCATTTCCTGCCCGTAGAGGTTGCGCATGCCCGTGCAGCAGGGGGAAGACAGCCGCATAACCGCACGGAGGTATGACCGGTTGACAACGCAATCCCCGGAACGTGGGTGACTCAAAGACCTGAAAAGGGACAAGAAAGCGACTTCGATGCAAGGAGGATCTCATGACAACGTGGTGGAAGAAGTACCTGCGGATCGTGCGGGTACGACATTGGATCACGGCCGTGGCCGTGGCCGTGGGGCTGTGTATATTGCTGCTGCTGGCTGCGTGTACGGCGGGCAGCTCGGCGTTGACGGGATCGTTAGCGATGGAGGGAAGACCCGCCCTGGGCGAACCTTTCATGCTGCGACTCGAACTGCGCACCTCGATGGACATGACAGACGTTGCGGTGAGCTTCATTTTGCCGGCCGGTGTGGAACTGGTCAACACGCCAGGGGAGTGGCGGGTGGACATGGAGCTGAACCAAACCTACGTCTTTACCGCTACGGCACGGGTATTGGAGAATGGGTACCACAAGATCGTAGGCCTTGGGCGGAAGGACTTTCCCAGTGGGGGTTTTTTCACCGGTTTCGGCGCCCTGTACATCCTGGTGGAAGGAGAAGACACATGGGTCAGCCATGACCCGCCGCCCAATCACTGGGAGTCACCAGGGCAAAGTGTTCCTGGGCTACTACCACTGCAACCCGAGTTGATCCAGAATCGCCTGTATCTGTCGGGGACACTGACTCTGAACCAACCGGTGACCCTGGTCTACGAAGTGACGCCGTTGGTGGACCTACACTTTGGTCATGTGGGGATTGCAGTCCCGATTGGTGGCTTACGCTCGAGTGAGCCGCGTGTGGATGCAGGTGACGCCACCCTGGCAACCTCCCTCGAATTTCACAGTTCTACAGAGGGTGTGTACTACTGGGACGGGCCCATGAAAAGCCAACAGACCTACTCGTTCTATCTGACCCTGGAGCCTACGGCCGGGGGCAGCAGTGTCGTGTACGCGGGTATAAGGGAAACTGGGGTTGTTGACTCTATGTCACGTGAAATCATCGACGCAGGTCAATCCCTGGCCCTCAGCCTGTATTCACCATCATTGGCGCGCTGAGCGAGGGAGGCCGCAACCCGTTGCCTCCATGGCGAAGACATCGGCGACATCTACTGAACCGCTGACCTGGCGCCGGCGGTCAGGCCACCCAGGGAGACCTGGCATCCATGAACAACGACCCCAGGCGCCGCGTAACATCGCCTGGGGTCGCCTTTAGGCTAAGCGGACCACCCATTTTCACGATGCAGTCGAGACTTATGCGCAGTTGTCGAACACGTTCAGATCAGGTCATCACGACGGGGAGTGAGTTGCAGCG
>NZ_UETR01000072.1:0-4913 GCF_900491745.1 Candidatus Amarolinea aalborgensis
AATCCCTCCTCTATCACCGCGCCGTTTTCTACGGTATACATCAAATTGGCATTTACTGGCCGAGTGATGTTGAAATTGCCATCTTCGCGGTATTGAAAGAAGCGATAATTGGATTCGTTTTGCGAAACGATCTCAGCCTGAATGCCATCCGTGAGAAAATCAAGATAACGCCGACAGAATTTGATGTAATCGGTCAACGAACGGAAATTTTCCTTGTTGGCGGCGATGCTGAGAAGTTCCGTGAGACTCATCGTATGCTTTCTCTGCGTTCAGCATTCTTTCTATCGAATTCTATCCACTCAGAGACGGGTTTCCTGCGAGCGTTGGCTATTCGTTTAACAGCCCACGCATTGTATTCGGCGTTGATATCGCACCCCATCCATTTCCGGCCTAGTTGTTCTGCTACGACCAGGGTGGTTCCTGAACCCGAAAAAGGATCTATGACTATTTGCCCATCATCCGAAGCCGCTAACACCAATTTTCTTAGCAACTCTTCTGGCTTTTGCGTGGGATGGGGCGTTTTTTCCTCCATTCCGTTGGAGGTCGTCGGGATTTCAATCACATCTTTTGGTTTTGCGCCTAGAGGATTGGGCGTTCATCCCCTGTCAGTTTTTTTTAATGAGTACAGATATAGCGTATTAAATTTGCGAACTATTTGTATTTTTTCCGACAGCAAGGTGTAGTCAAGGCACTCCAAAAGTGATACAGTAGATTGGAAACAATCGATCTGGCTTACCACCAAAAGGAGTGCCCGGTGAACAGTTTACAATTACATAGGCAGTTAGTGCAACAATTGACGGCGCTTGGGATGCCGGCGAGCAAACCGCAGATTGCGAATCTGGCTCTGCTGTGCCAGGCTTTGGCGGTTAGTCCCAACTGCCATTTGGCGACGTTGGCGTTGGGACTACCCTTGCCTGGTCAGCGAGAGAATCTCATCCAACGTGTGCGTCGCTTTCTCAAGAGCGAGCAGTTGGATCGGCGGGGATGCTACCGATCCTTGGTGCGCAACCTGTTTCAACATTGGACAGGTTGCGAAGTCAATCTGGTCATGGACCGCACCGATCTGGCGGATCGGTGGAGTGTGCTCACCTTGGGCGCCGCTTATCACAAGCGTCTGTTGCCGCTGGCTTGGCAAGTGATCCCCTTCGGCGCGACGAGTGCGGATGAACAGCTTGCCCTCATCAAGCGCGTGCAGCCCGATCTACCCCCTGCGCAACGGGTACATTTCTACGGGGATGCCGAGTTCCGAGCGGTGGCCCTGCAACAATACTGCCAGGATCAACACTGGCACTGGCAGGTCGGCTTGAAGTCCGATCTATACATCCAGACCATCGATGGTCTCTGGCAGCCATTACGCGACCTGAGTCTCACCGTTGGCGAGCGCCGCTACGTGCAAAAGGTGTACCTGACCAAAGAACATCACTTCGGCCCGGTCAACCTCATCGCCGATTGGTCTCCCAATCAGGAATCCCCGCGCTATTGGGCCTTGGATCAGTCGGCCGATGCGCACGCCTGGCGCCGCGGTCGCAAGCGTTTTTGGATTGAGCCTACTTTCCGCGACTGGAAAAGCTGCGGCTTTGATCTGGAAAACAGCCAACTTGATGACCCGGAGCGTTTGGATACGTTGTTGTTGGGCATGGCGACCACCGTGCTCTGGATGATCTATGTCGGCGAATGGCTCATCCGTCACAGACGCCAACAAGAACTCGCACCCGCCGATCAGTGCGACTACAGCATTTTTCGCTTGGGTCGTGACTACGTGCAACGCTGCCGAACCATGAACTGGCGCTTGCCAGTCGGTTTCGCCGTACAGCACCTTGTCTAACCAAGCCTGCGCACGCAACCGGCTGCGTTGGCTCAACTTGTTCTTTACTCCTGCGTAAGGAGCCCATTATTGTTCACGCAACAGCTACTGGTCATGATCGCCAACCACCTGACTCAACAGCCATTATGGGTCGCGAATACTCTGCATAAGACTTCGTCCCCTGGGCACCCCTCATGTATCTGGATAGTCAATCGTGTTTGGCAGCCTGCCCATTGAGCCGCACAGCCGCCATACTCCCCCTTTCCAGAGGCTTTCCTTGGCCCCTTTATTCTCACGCGTCCAGTTCCCGGTCTCTCCCCCTGTCATTTACAAAAGTGACAGGGGATGAAGGATTGGGCGTCCAGATCTCGGTTTGGCGTTTTCCATTTCCATATTGGCTTGTTGTTGCTTGTGGGTGAACAGGGTATTTGAGGGTGTGATTGCCGTAAGGGATACGAATGTCGTCAACCCTGAGCGCAAAAGCGGATGATTTCCGAAAATGCAAAATGCTTTCGTGCGAGCGCCCCCAGTCCTTGCCCAGGTTGGCTTTATTTCGATAACTCCAAATCAGCCAGTGGCTTGAATGAAAATAGCGAGAAGCAGGATGCTTAAGGTCAGCCAGAATTTCGGAAAAACCGCAGATGTACAAAGAGCCGGTATTTTTGAGGACGCGCGCAGCCTCTTTGATCCATCGAATAGACCATTCGATATAGGCCTCTTGACTTTCAAACGTATCCCACTCTGTCTTCTTGATGTTGTAGGGCGGGTCGGCAAAAACAAGGTCTACCGAATCGTTTGCAAGCGATTTTAGCCATTCTATCGAATCACCCAAGAATAGCTTGCCGTTTGGATGTTCGTAGTATAGCTGCACATCTGGGCTATCTTCACGCACAGGTAAAACCTGTCCTCTCATAGTGGTGAAGTCAAACAAGGGAGGCGGCAAAGTTGTTTGTTTTTTTATGGGCATTTTCAGAACCGTAACACCCCACTATCGAATCGTCATCAATGGCCAGTTTGGGAATCCGGCCTGCTGATTCACGCTTCCCCAGTGTTGATTGACCATCTCAGCCTACTCGCGATACAAACCAAACGCCGCCCGCGGCGCAAGTCACATTCTGCCTCATCCCCGCTTCCCACTTAACTGCCTGATAGCAAGGAGCGGCATTGTGTTTAGCGATTCTTGGGCGACCCATGGCCGGTTAGAACTCAAACCACATTGTAAGATGATACGTAGCTTCTTTTTGAGCATTCGACTGCACTATATTGTTGGCAGCAATGAACTCTCGCAGCGCTCGTTCGGAAGCATGGATTGTTTTCTGAGCAATAGTTTGCAGGAACAATGTAGCCTCGTTGAATCTGTCTTTTGTAATAGTGAGCGAGTCAAAAAAGACCCTACTTGTGCCAGGGCTTTTTGATGATTGTTGTGATGCATAGCTCGTGGTGTAAACGCCGCCATGATGCACAAGTAAGTGCCTATCGTTCAAAAGCTCGTTAAAACGAACTGTATCATCTTTGGAGAAAGGGGTCACGGCTAACATGCTCTGATAGAGGGAGTTTATCCGCTTAGGTGTTCCAAAATCATACTTCTGCCCGACAAAGCTACCAATAGTGTGCCTAGCCGCATCCCCAAAACGAAGAAAATCTGTTGCGTCAATGCTGACATCATGTCCATCTGCCTTCAGTCTAGCGAGCAATTGCGGACAGATATTGATTAGCGCGACAAAATGATCTTTGCTGAACGCCTCGAAGTATGAAATCAATCCTATGAAGCAAACGGAGAGTGTGTTTGTGTAATATTCGTCGTCTTTATCTAACACTGCCTTTTCGACAATCCTGTGCAAATTATGCACATGCATACTAAAGACTCCCCCTGCAGGGAAGCCACCCATATAGAAACTCTCCCAAGGTGGTTCGTTAGACATCTCGGTATTTTCACTATCCATCTGTAGTGTTCACTGAGGCGATGTTGGCCAGGCGCCGCCTAACGACAAATCTCACCTGTCGCGGTGAGTGGCGAGATGTTGAATCCTGAAAACGCATAATGCTGCTGAGGTCAGGTGCAGCGTTTGGTTAGCCCCCCGTATCTTTTGAAAATATCCTTATTCGTCTATTCTTGACTGACCTTGTTAAAGAGAAATAGAAGACTGGGCTGATAGCAACCAAAAGAAATGACCAAGCATTTCCGTAGACGCTGTACAAGTAGATTGATAACAGAACAAGGGCTCCTAAAATCTGTGAGTGATAGAAGTAACGTCTGACTCCCACCATCATGTGCGGGAAAGTTGCTTCTGTATCAAAAATGTACTTCCTGTCTTTCTGGCAAGTTGCCTTGCCGCCAAAATCGAGGACTGGAAATAGGTAACTCTTCTGGATGTCAGAACAGAATTCAGCAAAAGATATTTTCTGGTTTGTCCCAGGCAATATATATTCCTTCGACGACAAGAAAGACTCGATTTGTTGCCGTCTGGCCTTGTGTGAACTGTGCCATCTACCTATTCTTGCATCTATGTACAGGAATAAAATTGGTATGAATACGCTTATGACCAAGATATACAAATTGTTTGGGACAATCCCCTGCAATCCCAATCCTACTCCTGCCGCCGCAAGCCAAAGACTGATTGAGAGTTGCCGTACCTTCCATTCGGATTCTTCCAAAAACTCCATATGCGATTGTAGTTTCTGATACTCCAGTTTCAAGAATTCAACACGCTCTTTGATCATATCGTCGTTATTCATCGTACCTCCACAGCAAACAGGATGCTACTAATCTCAAAGTTGGTGGGCTAACTCATAATTGAACCGCACCTACGGTTGAAATCCGAGCTTCCCGGTTTCAGGCAACTACAAGCCCCACTACTTCTCCGGCTCCCCATCCCCCGCCGGCTCCGGTTGCCGCAGCCAGGCCTCAAGCTCCAAACGCAAGAGGCGCCATGTCTTTCCAACCTTACCCCAGGAAGTTCTCCTCACTCGAGACACGCATTCCAAAGCTCGGGAAAATACTCAGACGCCTTCCGTAAAATTCCATAGCGCATATCGTTAGGCGGTAGAGGCTCCAGTTGAAAACGCTGAGACGTCCAAATGGCCTTATCAACCAGTGGATAATACTTCA
>NZ_UETR01000071.1:0-5229 GCF_900491745.1 Candidatus Amarolinea aalborgensis
AACGCACCTTAACAGTTAAAGAGTGATAGGAAGGTAAGAGACACGAGAGTGTCGCAGTTTTAGTTTGAATGCGAAGCGAAAAGTAAGGTTAGGATTAAATGGAGAGTTTGATCCTGGCTCAGGATGAACGCTGGCGGCGTGCTTAACACATGCAAGTTGAACGGTCTGCTTAGGTAGACAGTGGCGCACGGGTGAGTAACGCGTAGGTGACCTATCCTTTAGAGGGGGATAACTCAGGGAAACTTGAGCTAATACCGCATGAGCTTGTGGTTGTTAGAGTGCCACAAGGAAAGCAGCGATGTGCTGAAGGAGGGGCCTGCGTCCGATTAGCTAGTTGGTGGGGTAAGGGCTTACCAAGGCGATGATCGGTAGCTGGTCTGAGAGGACGATCAGCCACATTGGCACTGAGACACGGGCCAAACTCCTACGGGAGGCAGCAGTGAGGAATATTGGGCAATGGCCGGAAGGCTGACCCAGCAACGCCGCGTGGAGGACGAAGGCTTTCGGGTTGTAAACTCCTTTTCTGGGGGACGAGGAAGGACGGTACCCTAGGAATAAGTCACGGCTAACTACGTGCCAGCAGCCGCGGTAAAACGTAGGTGGCGAGCGTTATCCGGATTTACTGGGCGTAAAGCGCGCGTAGGTGGTTGAGTAAGTTGGGTGTAAAATCTCTTGGCTTAACTGGGAGGAGACGCTCAAGACTGCTCGGCTTGAGGTCGAGAGAGGGGTGCAGAATTCCCGGTGTAGTGGTGGAATGCGTAGATATCGGGAGGAATACCAGTGGCGAAAGCGGCGCCCTGGCTCGCACCTGACACTGAGGCGCGAAAGCGTGGGGAGCGAACGGGATTAGATACCCCGGTAGTCCACGCTGTAAACGATGTGAACTGGGTGTTGGCGGTATGAATTCCGTCGGTGCCGTAGCAAACGCGATAAGTTCACCGCCTGGGGAGTACGGTCGCAAGGCTAAAACTCAAAGGAATTGACGGGGGCCCGCACAAGCAGCGGAGCGTGTGGTTTAATTCGATGCGACGCGAAGAACCTTACCTGGGTTTGACATGGACGTAGTAGTGAACCGAAAGGGGAACGAGCCTTCAAGCAGCGTCCACAGGTGCTGCATGGCTGTCGTCAGCTCGTGCCGTGAGGTGTTGGGTTAAGT
This sequence comes from Candidatus Amarolinea aalborgensis, assembly GCF_900491745.1. Taxonomy (NCBI): domain Bacteria; kingdom Bacillati; phylum Chloroflexota; class Caldilineae; order Caldilineales; family Candidatus Amarolineaceae; genus Candidatus Amarolinea; species Candidatus Amarolinea aalborgensis. The sequence goes on from NZ_UETR01000071.1 coordinate 1,157, forward strand.
CCCGCAACGAGCGCAACCCCTGTTGCCAGTTACAAGTGTCTGGCGAGACTGCCGGTATCAAGCCGGAGGAAGGTGGGGATGACGTCAAGTCAGCATGGCCTTTATATCCAGGGCTACACACACGCTACAATGGTCGGTACAGAGGGTAGCAAAGCCGCGAGGTAGAGCCAATCTCACAAAGCCGGCCTCAGTTCAGATTGGAGGCTGCAACTCGCCTCCATGAAGTCGGAGTTGCTAGTAATCGCCGGTCAGCAATACGGCGGTGAATACGTTCCCGGGCCTTGTACACACCGCCCGTCACGTCATGGGAGCCGGTAACACCTGAAGTCGGTGAGCTAACCGCGAGGGGGCAGCCGCCGAGGGTGGGACTGGTGACTGGGACGAAGTCGTAACAAGGTAGCTGTACCGGAAGGTGCGGCTGGATCACCTCCTTTCTAGGGAGAATTGGTGTGCCTGGGGCAGCGCGAGCTGTTTTGGGGAGCCAACTCTGAGACTAGGACTGCACTTTCCTATCACTCTTTAGCTGTTAAGGTTGGGTTAAGAGGAGAGAGGGCCTTTAGCTCAGACGGTTAGAGCATTCCTCTGATAAGGGAAAGGTCTCTGGTTCGAGTCCAGAAAGGCCCACTAAGGAAGGTGGGGAAGGGGGAGCCCGGTTTGGGAGCCGGGTTTTTGTATGGGTTGGGGATTAGCGGGTGAGCTTGTGCGAGAGAGCAGGAGCTTAGCCGCTAGTGTGCAACACTAGAGAGGTTGGGTTGAGAAGACCTGGCCGAGGACATTAACAACTGAATTGTGTGTGAGATGTAGATGGCATTGAAGAGAAGGTTGAAAGACGTTTAATGAATGCCGTCTCACGTGGATTAAGTTATTAAGGGCATACGGTGGATGCCTAGGCGCCAGAAGCCGAAGAAGGACGTGGATGGCTGCGAAAAGCCTCGGTGAGCTGTCATCAAGCGTGAGAGCCGGGGATATCCGAATGGGGAAACCTGCCTGGGGGAATGCCCAGGCACTGCAATCTGAATACATAGGATTGACAGAGGGCACCCGGGGAACTGAAACATCTAAGTACCCGGAGGAAAAGAGAACATTCCCTGAGTAGTGGCGAGCGAAAGGGGAGGAGCCTAAACCTACGTTGTGCAGAAGGCTGCAGCCGTTGCAGCGTGGGGGTTGAAGGGGCTAGGGCGTGTTTCTGCAGAGGCACGAAGGAGTAAGAAATCTCAGGTCTAGTCGAACTGTACTGGGAAGGCAGAGCGCAGAAGGTGAGACTCCTGTAGACGAAAGGTCTGAGACTCCTGCTAGTACCCTGAGTACCACGGGACACGAGGAATCTTGTGGGAAGCAAGGGAGACCACTCTCTAAGGCTAAAGACTTATGGCGACCGATAGTGAACAAGTACCGTGAGGGAAAGGTGAAAAGAACCGGGTTGACCGGAGTGAAATAGAACCTGAAACCGTATGCTTACAAGCAGTCGGAGGACAATGCCCGTAAGGGAAGGTCTGACGGCGTGCCTCTTGGAGAATGAGCCAGCGAGTTACTTTCAGTAGCGAGGTTAAGGCAGAGACAGCCGGAGCCGTAGCGAAAGCGAGTCTGAAAAGGGCGCATAGTTGCTGGGAGTAGACCCGAAACCAGGTGAGCTACTCATGGTCAGGGTGAAGCGGGGGTAACGCCTCGTGGAGGCCCGAACCCATTAATGTTGCAAAATTATGGGATGAACTGTGAGTAGGGGTGAAATGCCAAACGAACTTGGAGATAGCTGGTTCTCCCCGAAATAGCTTTAGGGCTAGCCTCAAGTGTTGAGTACCGGGGGTAGGGCACTGGATTGGCTAGGGGGCGTATAGCTTACCAAACCAAACCAAACTTCAAATACCGGTAGTTGTAGCTTGGGAGTCGGACTACGGGAGATGAGTTTCGTGGTCAAAAGGGAAACAGCCCAGATCGCCAGCTAAGGTCCTGAAGTACGAGCTAAGTGGGAAAGGATGTGGGATTACTTGGACAGCCAGGAGGTTGGCTTAGAAGCAGCCATCCTTGAAAGAGTGCGTAATAGCTCACTGGTCTAGTGATCCTGCGCCGAAAATTTAACGGGGCTAAAGCTCGTCACCGAAGCTGCGGATTCATGTACCTGAGGGTATGTGAGTGGTAGGGGAGCGTTCTGCACAGCGGAGAAGGGTGACTGAAAAGACGCCTGGAGCGTGCAGAAGAGAGAATGCTGGCATGAGTAGCGAGAAACACGTGAGAACCGTGTTCGCCGTAAATCTAAGGTTTCCGACGGAAGGTCAATCCACGTCGGGTTAGTCGGGCCTAAGGCGAGGCCGGATGGCGTAGTCGATGGACAACAGGTTAATATTCCTGTACCACGTAATACCGATTGAGTGAAGGGGTGACGCAGGGGGGTAGGCCAGCCAGTTATTGGATTCTGGTGCTAAGCCTGTAGGGCGACGAAAGGGATAGGGAAAACCGTTCCTAGAGCCTGAGGGGTGATGGCGGAGCCCGAGAGGGCCGGAAGTGGTTGAGCCCGCGCTGCCGAGAAAAGCCTCTAGCGAGGTATGCGTGACCGTACCGCAAACCGACACAGGTAGATGGGTAGAGAATACCAAGGCGAACGGGAGAACCCTTGTTAAGGAACTAGGCAAATTAAGTCCGTAACTTAGGGAAAAGGACTGCCACTGGTTGTGAGGGCGACTAGCTTGTCTGAGCGATTGGTGGTCGCAGCGAAATGGCTCTGCCGACTGTTTAACAAAAACACAGGTCTCTGCGAAAGCGAAAGCTGACGTATAGGGGCTGACGCCTGCCCAGTGCCGGAAGGTTAAGGGGAGATGTGATGAGCATTGAACCGAAGCCCCGGTGAACGGCGGCCGTAACTATAACGGTCCTAAGGTAGCGAAATTCCTTGTCGGGTAAGTTCCGACCCGCACGAAAGGCGTAACGAGCAGAGCACTGTCTCAACAAGGGACCCGGCGAAGTTGAAATAGCGGTGAAGATGCCGTTTACCCGCAGCAGGACAAAAAGACCCCGTGGAGCTTTACTGTAGCTTGACATTGAGTTAGGGCTTTGTCTGTGTAGGATAGGTGGGAGGCTGTGAAGCTGGTCCGCTAGGATCGGTGGAGTCGACGTTGAAATACCACCCTGATGGAGTCTTGGCTCTAACCTGTGGCCCTAATCGGGCATGGGGACAGTGTCTGGTAGGCAGTTTGACTGGGGCGGTCGCCTCCTAAAGAGTAACGGAGGCGCCCAAAGGTTCCCTCAGGCTGAATGGAAACCAGCCGCAGAGTGTAAAGGCATAAGGGAGCTTGACTGCGAGACAAACAAGTCGAGCAGAGACGAAAGTCGGGCTTAGTGATCCTACGGTTCCGAGTGGAAGGGCCGTGGCTTAACGGACAAAAGCTACCCCGGGGATAACAGGCTGATCTCCTCCAAGAGTTCACATCGACGAGGAGGTTTGGCACCTCGATGTCGGCTCGTCGCATCCTGGGGCTGAAGTAGGTCCCAAGGGTCCGGCTGTTCGCCGGTTAAAGCGGTACGCGAGCTGGGTTCAGACCGTCGTGAGACAGGTCGGTCTCTATCCGCTGTGGGCGAAGGGGATTTGAGAGGGGCTGCCCCTAGTACGAGAGGACCGGGGTGGACAGACCGCTGGTGTACCAGTTGTCTCGCCAGAGGCATGGCTGGGTAGCTAAGTCTGGCAGCGATAACCGCTGAAAGCATCTAAGTGGGAAACGCGCCTCAAGATGAGATCCCCCACTGTAAAAGGGTAAGTGCACCGGGAGACTACCGGTTAGATAGGCGGCAGGTGTACGCACTGTGAGGTGTTGAGCCGAGCCGTACTAATGCACGAGGACTTAATCTACGTGAGGCGGCAGGCATTAAGCGTTTGCGAGAGAGACACACAATTCAGTTGCAATGTAGCATGGCGCTGTGAGAGCGGCGCTGTTACCAAATGATGAAAACGGGTGATGTTGGTGGCTAGAGCGGAGGGGGTACACCCAGTCCCATCTCGAACCTGGCAGTTAAGCCCTCCAGCGCTGATGGTAGTCCTCGGGTGACTGAGTGCAAGAGTAGGCCGCTGCCAACATTACCCGTCT
>NZ_UETR01000068.1:0-9176 GCF_900491745.1 Candidatus Amarolinea aalborgensis
CACGTCGGCATCAGCAAGCACGGTATTGAGGTAGTAGGCGTGTTTTGCATCCTTTGCGTATCCGTATTCCATGACCTGGAATGTTCCAGCATCCGCAATCGGCGAGGCATCCGTGCCAACATAATAATTCCATTTGTCCGCTGCCCAGATGTCGTTCCAAGATACGTCATCTTTTAGCATTTTGAAAGTTTTGATATCACGAACATGCAAAGGCTTTTCGCTCACATAGTAATCCTGCCGGTCCCGCCCGATGTTTCCTTTGACTATTTCAAAAGTAGCCGGATCGGCCCCTTGCACCGTTAAATCAGATAGATAAACCCGATGCTTATCGCGGGCGAACAAATTGCCAAGAGGCTCAAATGAGCCTGGCTGCGCATTTCGGATTATCCGACCGTTGCAGTATACCTGATTCGCATCCCAGGCATAGAAACTGGGGCTGCGCCATCGAAACGTTGCGGAATCGGAACCGGGGAGCAAAGAGCCTTGATAAAAAACGTGCCTGCTGTCCCTGGCGTAATCCTTTTTGTCAAGAATTTCAAAGGTTTTGCCATCTGCTTCCAGAATCAGTTTCGCGTCCCGATAGCTGATTAGCAGGACATAGACGGTTCTGACATAGTACACTTCATTCCCGCGAACTTCATAGCCATCCCGGTCTGAGTTCATCATGAACCTTCGCCTTCATTCACAAAGTCGTGCCATACCACCCTTATGGTGGTTCAGCCGCGCGGCGCAGTCGAAGCGGCTGAACTCACCTGTTAGCATGCGCACGCAAGGAGATTACCGAGCACGCACATATCGGCAAACCTGCGCGCCGGTGCTGGCTTTGACTGTGGACTCCAGCGTGAACGCGATCGCCCTTCCGTTTGCGGCGAAGATCGTCTTCCCCCCACCGAGGATGATCGGCTCAATCGTGAGCAACAACTCATCTACAAGGTCGGCGGCGAGCAACGACCGGACCATCGTCGCGCTGCCGTACACGTAGATGTAGCCCCCCGGCTGCGCGCGCAGATCAGAGACCGTCTTTACGAGGTCATCGCCTCGGATGATTGTGGTAGGGTTCCACGTAATGTCCTTCTCGGTGAGCGTATCGGACACTACGTACTTCTGCACGCGGTTGATCCAGTCCGAGAATGGGTCACCTGAGCGAGTGGGCCAAGCGCCAGCCGAGGCTTGATAGGTGCGACGTCCTTGTAGAAGCGCGTCGCTATGCTTGGCAAGTTCGCTATACGCGCCACCCATAACGGCCGGGTCGAAGTATTTCATTGACCATCCGCCGTGACTGAAACCGCCGTCGGTGTCCTCGCTCGCCCCTCCGGGAGCCTGTACGACACCGTCGAGGCTAATGAATTCAGTGATGAGCGTCTTCATGGAATCTCCTTATTGCTTAAATAGGACCTGGCGCGGCTTGTTGGAGTTGAGCTGGGCCTGGGTGCAGACTCAAATAAGAACCGATGCATCTTATACCACAACTTGGGGAAGAGCAGCTTGGTCAATTCGTGCGTTTGGAGTTCGACTCCGACCATACACATGAAGCGCACGCTTGATTGGACGCGTTTTGGATGGGGCTGCTTTTTGAGTTGATGCTGTCTCGTTTCCCCAATATTGGAATTGCATCTGGATCGCTGTAAAAATTACTGGTGATTTGGCGCAAAAGCCAATCTCCACGGCCTGCATCTGTCAGCACGACGCTGAGCAGCTCACGTCGAAGCCCCGCCCGACGAATCGGCTGGCGAATTCCCTCCCAACGGCCCGCGTAAGCAGCGGCTGCGCCAAGGCAACCCACAATCGTGCGAGCGCGATTGGCGCCGCCGTCGTGGAAGCAATATCAGGCAGGCGCAGGCGATTGGGTTACGCCACTGAAGACACGGACTTCCTGTTCCAAACGCCCTTCAAGGCGGTCTTTCTCGATTTCCAGATCATACCGCGTCTGAAGATTCAACCAGTAGCGCTCCGATAGACCGAAGTAACGTGATAGGCGCAGGGCCGTATCTGCGCCGATCGCGCGCTTCCCGTGCACAATCTCGTTGATGCGACGAGGATGAACGCCGATGTCCTGCGCCAGCCGGTATTGTGTGATACCAATTCCAGGAAAATACCAAGCACCAGCCGGGGACTCATAAGAGATTTGAGCAAAATAGTTTCCTGCTTCAAGAAAAGTTCGTTGCCCACTATATGAATAACTTTGCCCGGCCAGGATTGTTACTTGTTCTCGAAAGGGAAAATCTTGGTATCTAGAGCAGAGCCAATCTCCTGGGGTGCAATTTGGGCCTCGGGCCCCCACCCCTAGGCGATTCAGAACCGCAGCGCCTGGACCTATATTTCTAATGGTGTAAGTGGCTGTAACAATTTGACCAGCTGTAGGATTAGCTGGCGTAAGCACAAGCGGGGTTACTACCTCTATGGTAAAAGAACTCGGTTTTGCGTTTGTGGTTGTTGGGAAAACGATCAAGCACACCAAACAAACGAACAGAAGGATTCTTCTCATGTGGCCTCCGTTGGCTGGACATGCGGTTCCGACTGTGCCAAAAACAGCTGCCGCCAGTGATTTTGTGAACGGATCGTCTTGTAGATGGCAACGGCATTCAGAATGGATTCAGCGATGTCCAACTCGGTCAGGCCATCGGCCTCCATGTCGAGGAGCGCCTTTTTACTGAAGGCCATGTTAGGCCCTGGCCCAGGACACTCCCTGCCCTACACGCACGCCGCCCATGACGACGAAACGAATTGAGCTGTCATCCCACAACCCACGGCCAAGCGGGGTGAGATGCCTGCGCAACCACCAACACTAGGCTGTGTGCGCCGCCAAGCTGCGTTTGATGCCGACAAAGGCGGCTTCTTCGAGTTCTACACGTTCCTGGATCACGCGTCGCAACCAGTCCTCGACACTGGGCGTGCGATGCAACTGCGCCAGAAACGCAGCCCGTGCCGCCAAATCGGCCGGCAGCATCAGTGCGGCGGGCGCAGTATGCTGCACGTGCACAGGCGCTTCCCAGGCGCTATCATCCTCGGCCTGCGCGATGACAGCCTGATCAATCTCGGCTTCGGACAACTGCTTCTTCATGTTACTTCGTGGACTCATATGTTCCATTCGGTGATAATACGCACGATGTTGCCTGGTTTGAGTTGAAAGATGATCTTGAGAAGGCGGCCGCCGATGGTCCGACCCAGCAGTTGATAGCGATCATGGTCCGACTTATTACGTCGCACCTCGAACTCGGAAAAGAAGCACTCGACTGCTTCATCGAACGTCACATGGTGGGCAGCTAACTCGTCTCGCTCGAAATCGGGTTCGAAATCAGCAGGCGTAAAACGTTGCCAGTTGACCACAACCGCGCCTCTTCTTGCCGAAAAGGACCGAATCTCTTCTTGCGGGGTTATTGTATCACAGTTTTTGGGAAAGCATGCACCAACTACAGACTTTGGCCGCGAGTCGTGCATCTTCGCATCGGTTGAGCCAGGTTATTGGATTAGAGAGCCTAACGTGCTTGAGATGAGCCGCGAGCGAAGCGAGTCGGCTCGGTCTCATTGTTAGATGCCGCGCCTACATGTTCACGTACACGGTCGGACTTTGGTTGCCGCGCACAAAGTACTGATGGACTGACCTGTTGCGATACTGTGCGCGCACCTGCTCGTCTGCTACAAGTCCGTCGAACTCCCACCGCCCGCTCGCATCCCGTTCGGTGAGATCGCGCGTCTCGTACGTCAGCGTGCGTGCCGGGTACCAGCCGTGGATTTCATAGACTTCGCGCACGAGTCCGTGGAATACAGAGAACGCGTACTTTGCACCCTCACGTCGCGGTCCGACTTTCCAGATACCGCGGGTCGCCTCTTGGAGTTCAAGCGGAGACATGTCGCGCCGATAGAGCTGGTTGATCCGAATGAGAATCACCGGATCGACGATCGTCACCGGCTCCGCTGCGTAGAAGGCCGCCAGTTCATCGAGTGACATGCGCCCCATCTCGAGACTGCGCCAGCCGCGAACCTGATTGGTTAGCGAACCCAGACCTAGTGCATCAATCACTGCAGCCTCAACCCGAAGCGCGGTCTCTTCGTCCTTCAGGCCGTGGGCGAGAATCTCGAGTTGCGGGGAGATGCCCGCAGCCCTCAGCTCCGCGATGAGGCGCGTCTTCTCTGACTCGCGAACATCGCCAAAGTGCGCAAGAACCCGTTCGCCAGCCCCTTTTCCCACGTAGAAGGGTTCACCCGTTCTGGGGTCAAGGTACAAGTAGACGTAGTGGCCCAAGTGCTCAGCGACGCCCGGCGGCAGGTGCGATTCCATGTCCCACTTCATGTGCCAGCCCCCTCAGTGCATCTAACGCCGCCGGCATCACTTGCCGCCGCCGTTCGTGCTTTTGTGATCGAATAAACCCGGCACGGCAGCAGTCAGGCGGATGCCCATGTTGGGCTCGTGCCCTGTCCCGCGAATTGCAGCGAGCCAGTCTCCCATGACCGCGAGCCGTGGCCGACATCGCCGCCGGCCCACAAACTAGCGCCCTACTCAAACAAGTCAGAATGCGCACCCGTGCGCTCGAAGATGATTTCGTCGTCGTTCAGCTTGTAGATGAGCAACCAGTCCGGTTCGAGATGGCATTCGCGCCGATTCCGGGAGTTGCCCTTCAACAGGTGATCACGATAGCGTTCCGCCAGCGATTCTTCGTTGATCAACGCGGCCAAGACTGCCTTAAGCCGCTCGATGTCCTTCCCTCGGCCTGCGCCAGCCGCAGATCGCGCTCGAATTGGGTGGTATAGTTGGGCGTGCGCATCAAATCCCTAGCCGCGCGAACATATCTTGCGCGTTCCCGCAACGGACAATGTTTTCGCCCGCATCCGTCTCGGCAAAGGTGGTCAGCGTGACCGCATTGGGGAGACGCACATCGAAGGGCAGGCTACGGTTGAGCTTGACCTGCTGATAGAAGAGGGTGATGGCTTGGGTGGCCGAAAGCCCCAATGGCTCAAAGACATCCTCAACTTCGTCCTTGAGGGTGGGGTCAACACGCGCCCGAATCATGGCTGACTTGTTCATGGACACCTCCGTTCTGAACGGTAGCGTACCACGAATGGGATACAAAGGCAAGCCCTGCAAGACGAATCGCAGCGGAAGGAACCGCGTTCTTGGCTAGCGCGAGGCTTCAACGGCGAGTCGTGGGTTTCCTCATCGGTTGACCCACAGCGTTACATGGGACGCCCAACGCCCTGCCGTTGAGCCGCCTGGCCGGCTGTGCGCTCATAGGTTCAATATACAATAAGCGCCATCGAAGACGCCATGCGCGTTACCACCTGGCCGAAGGCCAGGTCGGTTCCAACCGCGGGTTGGGCAGCGCTAGAACTGTAATGCAATTACTCCTACGATGATGATCCAAATAATGTATGTCAGCACGTTGAATCGATTCGGCCAGCCCATATTGACATGGGGACCACCAACCTCGCCAGCCTTTGGATCTTTGATTCGAGAGATGATTATGGTTGCAAAATAGGTAACCATCCCAATCCAAGCCAAGACTATTCCAAATATTAATATGCCCTGATATGCCAACCACGAGGGATTGTGAAGCAGACTGCGGACCGCCAGTGTGGCTGCGATTGGGAATGTAAGAATGACGATCACTCCACAGATTTTATGAATTGTGTTTACTAAACTGTTGGTATCATTAGTAATTGGGTCAGTCTTGAAAATCCCAGCGCCGAATAGAGCGATCACAATCAGGACGAACGACCAACGGCTAATTGTCCCGCTGATAGGTGATAAAGTAGGCCAAATGGTGATCAGAAGACCAAGAACACTTGCCCCCCAACAAAAGAATGCCAGTCTCATCATCCAACCATAACGTCCGATCTCATATTCACTAATCATACGCCAGGATGGATCGAGTTCTCGTTTCAGGAAATGAAGTAGGAAAAGAATGGCAAGGAAGGCAGAAGCAAATATAGTCGAGATATATTCGGTTGCCATGTTTCATTCATCCTTTCTGGGGCTGCCGAACGGCGGGTGTAAGCAGCGGCTGCGCCAAGGCAACCCACAATCGTGCGAGCTCCACCGGCGCAGCCGTCAGCTTGACGCAAGGTTAGGCCCGTGGCCTTGACCAGCCCCACCCAACGAGACCTGCCGACCATGATGGCGAATCGTGCTTGATCGTCGATCTCCGTCAGTCGGCTGGAAGCAGGGGTTAGGCGTTTGCACCACGTTCGATCAGTAGACTTGCCAACTCAGGATAGCCGTAATGGCGTCTCGCCAAGTCGAGAGGTGTTTGCTGGTTACAACTTCCGACCGCTAAGGCTGCGCCAGCGTCAATAAGAATCTGGGCTGTCTCCAGATGATTCGGCAGTTCACGTCTTTCGATGTTGCCATAAACTGCATAGTGAATGGGGGTCTCGCCATCTACGTCGCATGCATTCATGTCGGCGCCATTTTCAATCAGGGTTCGAGTAACTGAGCAATTACCATATGCGGCAGCCACATGTAGCGGTGTTTGGTTGCGGACGTTTCTGGCTTCGACACTAGCTCCATGTTGAACGAGGAGCATGGCTTCCGTAGCGGTACCATCCACTGCTACCAAGTGTAGTGGCGTCTCACCGTAACGGTTACAGATTGTTGCTCGTGCGCCAGCCTGCAACAAGTGGCAAAACACATCTTCGTATTCCACAGCAAAGAAGAGCGGTGTCTCGCCATCTTCTACAACTATGTTGACATCATCACCAAGTTCAATTAGCCTATGTGCGATGGCCGGATGCCCATCCATCAGTGCCGAAATAAGCGGAATGTTGCACTTCATGTCATAATGTTCTCGATACCTGCCAGCGTTTCCCGCCCGACGGCCTAACGCCCCGGTGACCGGCTGGGGGAGAGCGGGTACAAACTATCCAGACCCAACCAGATGTTACGGGCGACCGGCAAAAAGGCCGGGATCACCCCCAGTCCGGTGCAATGGATGTTCGACGGCGTGGCCCATAGGCATAGTTGCTGTTCTTATGTTCGCACTGGTTACGCCAACACAGGTGTCAGTGGCTGGCGAACCTTCACTTCTCGCTTCACTCGCTCTGCCAGTGCTGCTTCTGCCACTTCCAAATCGTAGCGCGCCTGCAAGCGCATCCAGACGTTGGCACTGGTGCCAAAGTAACGCGCCAAGCGCAGGGCAGTATCAGCTGTCACCGTACGTTTGCCGTGGACGATTTGGCTAATGCGCAAGGCAGATACACCCAGGTCTTGGGCGAGACGGTACTGAGTTAAGCCGAGCGGCTTCATGAAATCTTCGAGCAGCACTTCGCCAGGATGGACAGGTGGCAAACGTTCTTCCTCGGCACTGTTGATTTGGCTAGTCATGATAATCCTCGATCTTGACCTGTTTCGCTTTTCCCGCTTCCCAGTAGAAGCAAACTCGCCATTGCTCGTTGATCCGGATGCTGTATTGTCCGGCACGGTCACCGCGCAGAAGTTCGAGTCGGTTCCCAGGGGGCGAGCGCAGGTCTTGTAAATCATCGGCATCTTCCAAGTAGAGCAACTTGCGGCGGGCGGTCTTTTGGATGGTCGAAGGCAACTGGCGTGAAACTCGCCCATTGAAGATCTTTTCAGTTTCTTCATCCGCAAATGATTCTATCATATCGCGATATTATCATGACACGTTACTGTCGTCAAATTTGACTGGATCACTCCCGGCTTTACTATTGGCCTGCCCTGATGGTAGTCAGCCGCCGAACGGCCAGGTTCACCTGCGGCTGCGCCACACGTACCTGCAATCCGGAAAGTGGTTCCCAGCGCAGCCGTCACCTGGAACCACTGTTAGGCCGCTGCCCCAGCCGCGCCCGCCCGACGAGACCCGCTGCCCATGACGGCGAACCTGGCGGCCTGTCATCGCTGGATTGACGATTAATCGCCCGGTGTTTCCAACGCGTTTTGGGCAGCAAGCGATTGATAGAAACTCAACGGCGCCGCGAGCGCCTCCAGCAATTCGCTCGGCAGGCTTTCGCGTTCCAGAAGTCCAACCACAATCGCATACGCGACGTTCATGTCAGGCGAGCCGCTGTTGTAGCGGTTGAATAGCTCCCGCGATGGGCCGACTTCGTATTGATGAAGGCAGTGACTCAGTTCACCACTACTGATTCGGCCGTCGCGCCATTCTGCGAAGCTTCGGTCGAGTTGGCTCAGTTCACCATGCAACTCGCGTTCGTAGGCTGTTGTCAATGCTTCGCGCAGCAACTTCTTGACGTGTTTCGAGTGAACCTGCATGTGCGGTGTTTACTCCAAAGGCGGCAATTGCTGAACCGGTAGCAGCACCTCGATGCTACGCGCCTGTCTGGGCGTGCGCCTGAGCAGACCCTTCTCCTCTAATCGGAGAATCATGTCATGGACAGCCGGCGGCGAAACACGAAAATAACGTTGCATGTCCGATTCTGCCGGTGGGTAGCCGTTGATTTTGGTGTAGTAGTAGATGAAGGCCAGATACTGACCTTGTTGGTGAGTGTAGTCCAGCATTCCCTCATCTCGGCAGTATGGTGTCCGATTTCGCGTGGCCTCGATGGCAAGTCGTACCTCATCCTGTCGGTTGGCCCACGGTGTTATATCGGACGCCCAACGGATTGGCTCAGCGGCAGCGGCAAGGGTAAACGGAACGCCTTTGTTATTATCGCGCAACTCGGCAAAATGCACAGCGTACCAGCAGCGGCAGAGCCGCTGTCCGCTGGAGCCGGTGTTGGGCGGCTTTACTCTTTCTACTGCTTTCTTTTACCTTCAGCCCTACGCCTGCCGAATACGTTCGCTCGTGTTATATCCTCGCTCTCCAAACGGCTGCAACTGCTCCAGCCAAATCTGTTCCAGTAACGTCAATTCATCTTCCACATTGAAATTCGGATCGTCTCTTACTTTCACCACCTCTACCACTTCAAAAACGAACTTGTCTTCACCATACTCATCCCACTCAGCTTGAAGTGCCTTATTTGTGTGGCTGCCAATTCGTAACATGAATTGGTGACCATTCAAGGGCCCATCAAGATTCAAGCTGCTACCAAGCAATACCTTGCCATTCACGGCATTCTTCACCTGAAAGATACCGGCTGTCTTTGGTCGCTCCTTATATTCTCTTTGAATTTCTTTTCTCGACTTTGCCATCATTGATCTCTTTTTCTAGTTTTATGGAGCCGCCCAAAACGGAATATGGGTTATGCGGTGGCAAGTCAGACAGCAG
>NZ_UETR01000069.1:0-7217 GCF_900491745.1 Candidatus Amarolinea aalborgensis
AAATCCTGGTAATTCTCCGGCGTGATGACAAACCAAATCCATAAATTTAGCAAAATTTGTGGTATGCCAATCCATAAATTGGGAATAATATGCACCAATATACTACTTCCGCAGCCCATGAGACCGGAAGGTCTCAACGGCCGGGAACAGATGCGGGGGGCTCGACGCGATCTTCGATCTCCCACAGATGATCAAGCAGGTGCCAGGCGACGCGGCGGACGAAGGTGCGCGGCGGCCAAATGACGCCGCCGCGCGGCCCGTGGGTTGGGATTTCCCCGCGTGCCGCCGCCGCCAGCGCAGCCAGCATCGCCTGCCGGGTGCGGTCGAGCTCCGCGCCCCGGCTCGCCGCCTCATCACGCTTCTGCTTCCAGGCGAGCCGGCCGAGGTAGCTCACATCCGCGCCCAACACGTGCTCGACAATCGTTTCAAGGTCGCGACCGCCGCCGCGCGGCCCCTTGCGCAGTTCCTTGCCCGCAGCCGACTGCACAGCCCCATCGAACGCCTGCCAGCAGGCCTGTAGAAGTGTCTGGAACCGCTGCAGGTCGGCGTCAGCAAGCGGCATCCTGTCGCTATGTGGGCCGACGTCGGGCGCGCCGAAATCGGTCGTAGCGTTGCCCGCCAGCCGCTCGACCACGTTGAACTCCGAAATCTCCGCCGGTGGCTGGAAATCTATGGTCGCGCCATGCAACACGCGCGCATAGCGCGGCCCATAGTCGCACAGGGCTTGCAGCGCCGCAGCCTCATCGCGCCCGGCCCGGCACCAACCGGGCCAGTCCACTGCGCCGGCAAACGTTCGCTTCTGCCCAATCTCAAGATAGACACTGATTTGGTTGGCAAGATGCACCATCAGTCGGCTCCTTCATGATCATCGTCAGCGCCAAGGGCATGGCAGGAAAGCTCCACTTGCCATTTTCCCATCCAGGCTCACTCGACCATCATCGGATGATAGCACGGCTTGGGTGTGACATCAACTCCGCCGCGGCCAACCAAAACGACCCTTTGACGAACGCAAGAACGGTGGTAAAATGAACTCAGGACAGTACGCGTTTCTGCTGCGGCTCCGCAAGGAAAGGTGCCTATGTTGGATGTGCTGCTCGTGGGCGCGGAGGAACTGGAAAACCTCAGCACCCGCTACCTGGCGGCCGTGCTGCGCCAGCACGGCTTCTCAGTCGCCATCGCCCCCTTTAGCACCGCGCAAGAAACCGGCGCCGTGGTGCGGCAGGCGCAGCACACGCGCCCGCGTCTGATCGGCCTCTCGATCATTTTCCAGTACCGCGCGCCGGAGTTCCTGGCCCTGGCGGCCCGCTTGCGCGATGCGCTCCCCACGGCTCACATCACCACCGGCGGTCACTTCCCGACGTTCGTCGCGCCCGAGCTGCTGCGGGACTACCCCGCGCTCGACTCCGTGGTGCGCGGCGAAGGCGAGCTCACGCTGCTGGAGCTGGTGCAGTCGCTGGACACGCCCGCAGCCTGGGGCGCGATCCGCGGCCTGACGTTTCGGCGGGACGGCCAGATCTGCGTCAACCCCTCGCGGCCGCTCATCGCGGATCTGGACAGCCTGCCTTTCCCTGCACGCGATACGCCCCCACAGCATCATCTGGGCATCGGCTTCTCACCGATCGTGGGCAGCCGCGGCTGCTACCGCAACTGTGCCTTTTGCAGCATTCACGCCTTTTACGGCGCCAGCGCCGGGTCGCGGCAGCGCTTTCGCAGCGTGCCCAACCTGGTGGCCGAAATGGAGGCGTTGTATCACAACCACGGCGTGCGCTTCTTTGTCTTCAACGATGATGAATGGTTCCCGCATGGCGCCGCGCGTGGCCCTCGGCTCGATGCCTTGGCAGCCGAGCTTAACCACCGGCGCCTGGACGTCATCATGAGCATCAAGTGCCGCGCCGACGATGTGGAAGAAGAATTATTCCGCCGCCTGCTTGATCTGGGTGTGGTGCGGGCCTACGTGGGCGTCGAGTCCGGCTCCGACAGCAGCTTGCGTCGCATGAACAAGCACACCACGGTCGCCCAAAACCGCCACGCGCTCGAAGCCCTGCACCGCGTGGGGATGCTCGCCGACTTCGGCCTGATCTTCTTCGATCCCGACAGCACTGTCGAAGACATCCGCGCGAACCTGGACTTTTTCCATGCCATGGCGGGCGCTGGTCAGGCGCCGCTCAGCTTTGGGCGCATGGAGATCTATGCCGGCACGCCGATCCTGGCGCGGTTGACGGCCGAGGGCCGGCTCAGCGGCAGTTACCTGGCCTGGAACTACGCCATCCCCGACCCTCGCGTGGAAATGCTCTTCCGCCTGATGATTGCGACGCTGCGCCATCGCCACTACGACAACAACGGCCTGGCCAAACAGTGCTCGATTGCCTGTTATGAATGGACGATGGCGCAGTATGCCCTGGGGCCGTCGGCCAACCCGGCCCTGGACGCGCGGCTGCGCCAACTGGTGGCCGCGGCCAACAACCACTCGCTGGCCCTGCTGGAAGAGATGTTCGAGTTTACCCTGCAGGAGAATCTCTATGACGCACGCCGGGTCAACGATCAGGCTGTGGCCTGGGCCAGTCGGGTCAACCTGTTCGACCTGCAAATGCAAGCTGACCTGGTCGCGTGGCGCGGCGACCTGACGCGCGCGGTGCTGCGCCACTCGTTACAAGTCGAGGACCCCGCAGCGTTCGGAGTGTCGAACTCGTTCGGCATTTTCAAGCGGGAGGCGCCCTATGGTGCCCTGGAATAAACTGCCAAGAGAAGTGCGCAAAACGATTTTGGTTGTCCTGGCGCTGACCAGCAGCGCGACGACCGCCAGTTGTGGGCCTATGGTGTGTGATCCGGCGCCGCCGCCCACCGCGACACCGACACCAACGCCCACGATCACGCCGATCATCTGTGATCCGGCCCCGCCGCCAATGACCGCGACGCCTACGCGGACGGCAACGCCCACCCGAACCCCAACACCGACCCCCACGCCGATGATCTACGATCCGCCACCTGCACCTTCTTCACAACGGTCGCAGCCGTCGGCGGCGCTCCACGGGTCGCTCCCCCTGGCAGAAATCCGCACGGTCATGATCGTTCCCGGTCGCGGCCTGAGCTTCCGGGCTGAGACGCCATGGCCTGGCGCGCAGTGGCGCTGGAGTGTCTCTGGGGGAACCCTGCAAGGGCGCGGTTCACGCGTGACCTGGCAGCCACCTGCGGAACCAGGTCGTTACCTGTTGCAAGTGGCCGCGGATTGGGGCGCGACCGGCCTGGCCGTGGATGCGCGCGTGCTGGAGGTCGGACTGGATGGCCGCGTCGCGAGCGGGTGAGCGCGTGGCCGCAGCCGACCTGGGCTCTACTGCGACTGTGTGGGATGGTCCGGTGCTGGTGGTCGAGGATGTGGGCCAGCAGCGCTTGCCCGCACGACACCTGGTCGCGGCGCTAGAGGAGGCCGGTTGGCCCGCACGCCTGGTGGATCTCATGCCCGGGCTGAACGATCCTGCCAGCCTCATCACCCTGGTGCGCGCGGTGCGGCCGCGCCTGGTGGTCTTCTCCATCCTCTTTGCCAGCCACGTTCCTGAGACATTGGCCTTGATTGCCGCCCTGCGCCAGGCCGCTGTAGCCAGCCACGTCACGTTGACCGGCCACCTGCCCTTCTTTGCCGCAGCCGAGCTGCTGGCAGCCTGCCCTGGGCTGGACTCGGTCGTGGCCGGCGAGGCTGAGGTGGCGGCGGTGGCGCTGGCAGGCAGCCTACCAGCCAGCGAACGATGGCAGACCGTGCCGGGCCTGGTATTCCGCGGCTCGGCGGGCGGCGTGGTGCGCACAGCGCCTAGCACAGCCGGCCGAGCACGTTACCGCGCCGCCGTGTCAGGCCGGTGCGAGGATGATCGCGGGGTAGACGATGGCGTGGATGCGACGGTTTCGCTGGCGGGTGCGCTCGACCGGCTGCCGTTGGCCCGGCAGCCCGACCCGCTGCCGACGTGGGGCGGCGTCGGTTTTGCCACCCTGGAGGCCAGTCGAGGATGCTACCACGCCTGTGCCTTCTGCCTGCCGTGTGCGTTTTACCGGGCGCTGGGTCCGGCGTACCGCCTGCGCGGTATTCCCCACCTGGTGGATGAGATCGAAGCCCTGGTGCGCCGGGGGGCGCGCTTGTTTCTGTTTGACGACGAGCAGTTCTTGCCCCCGCATCCCCAACGCGCGGCGCGCGTGGCAGCCTTCGGCGACGAGTTGGCGCGGCGCCGCCTGACCATTGCGTTCACGCTCAAATGTCGGGCCGACGATGTGGAGAGCGAGTTGTTCAGGCAGTTGCGCGACATGGGGCTGCGGCGCGTCTACGTGGGCATCGAGTCGGGCTGCCAGGCAACACTCGACCACCTGGCGAAGGGGGTGGGGAGGGCGAACAACCTGACCGCGCTGCAAACGCTGGCCGATCTGGGCATCGTGGCCGACTTCCGCTGTCTGCTGTTTCACCCGTGGAGCACGTGGGGGACGGTGGCGGAGGATATGGCCTTTTGCCGGCAGGTGGCGCCCCTTCTTTCCACGCTGCTGGACTGGCGCGAGGTTGAGGTGTATCCCGGCACAGGGTTGGCGAGGCGGCTGAGGTGTGAAGCGCGCGCCGCCGGCGACCCCTGGCCGTTGTCCTACGCTGTGCCTGATGCACGGGCGGAGCTGCTGCGCCGCGTGAACCGCGTGGTCGTGGGTGCGGCGCCGATTTTCCATGCGTGCCAGGCAGAGGTGACGGCGGCCTGGTTTGAACTGCTGCTGGCGCGGCGCTTCCGTCCCAGCGACCGGGATATGGCCGATGCTCGGCGGCTGCAGGCGATAGTGCAGCAGGGCAACCTGGCGCTGCTGGCCGTCTGGGAGAGAATGCTTGAATTTTCCGCTCAGGTTGACATTGGCGATGCCGCGCCTGTCAACGCCGCCGCCGCGGCCTGGGCCGCAGCCGTCAGCCTGGCCTGTCTCGAAATTCAACGTGCGCTGGCCGCGCGGGCGGCCTGACAGCCCGCGCCACATGTCCACGAGAGTTATGATCGCTTAAGCACGGGCAAGGCATCACAGTTAGACAGCTTGCCCATCGCGTCACACGGCTACCAGAATCGGCGCCCGTCTCTGCTGCCATTCTTCGGGAGTCTCAGAATCCGCCTACACCGGGCTGGCCCAACGACGATTCGCCGGCCAGCCCGTGTTGATCCGCTAAACTTCCGCCGTAATCCTGTCTTTAGACAAAAATCTCTATGGGTTTAAGCCCCACGAGGATGAAGACTGTCTGGGCGGCATTGCGCATCAGCGTCTCAGCATCAATACCCATCTTGGCTGCAAACCAGACGTCCAGGTTGAAGGCTGTTCCATCCGGCTCAAAGGTCTTGCCTGCAACGAAATTCAAGCGGACACGCTTCTCTACGTGGTCGCCCTTCAGCTCGATGTATGTTCCGCCGACATCCTTATTGGTTACGATGGCTCTAGCTTCGTCAGGGGACAATTCCATCTTCTTGAGCAGAGGAGACGTCAACGCACTCGCGTACCACTTCGCGGCAAAACCGCATCCGTTCGCGGCATGTCCTGCGTGGGCACTGTGCTCATCCCCGTGGACCGATGCGATATAACCGGCGGCTTGGATCTTTTTGACTGCTTTCTTAATCCCTTCTACGTTGCCGCTCGTGATATCTCCGGCCAGTGCAACAACCCCCAGTACGCCCCCCTGTATTTTGGGGCCAAGCATGATATTGGGCTGGCTTGCATCAGTGTATTGCCTGCCGTCAACGCAATGCACGGCTCCGCCCGGCTTAACGTCCTTAAGCTCATCGTTGTCACCTGCGCGAATCACCCACTGCTGGGCCAGCAGATCGTTGTACACGCCGGGGAACTTGGCCTTCAGGAAAGACACGGGATCTAGAGACACGGGAGACACGTTTTCGACGGTGATATTCTCTCCGCCATACGTGGCAAACCCGAAGTAGCCCCTCTCAGGCACGTCGCCATAACGGTAGGTGGCGGTTGCATACTCTTTACCGGCGATGTAGTAGGTCGCTGAGGTCGTCGTGATGATACACTGCACGTGGAACTTGGCGCCTACGGCCGGGCACCAGGCGGGCGAGATCCGCTGCACCGACGGGAAGTCTCGGAAGAGTTTCGTTCGGAAGGTGAAATCGTTTCGATGGGGTGATGCGTACCAGGAAAGCGCGTCGCACTGAGGGCTCTCCCATTCGGCCTTCGTGAATGAGAAGCAGGGAAGAAACTGGTCATTCTGATTCCCGCAGGTCACGTCAAAGCTGATTTGAGCGGGAAGCTCATACAAATCCGGCAACCAAACGTACTCGTTTGTGATCTGGAAGGACTGGGGTGTTGGACTCGGTAGTATTTTCATTGTGGGTTCATTTCTATGTTGCCCTTGCGGGGTTCATTTGCCGCAGATTCGCTTGTCATGATGGAGTCTCCCCTATAGTGATTGGTTGGCGTCGCGTATGGTGAAAATGCAGGCTCATGATACGCCGAAACCCCACGCGGGGATGGACACAAGTTACCTATCGGCCTCAATGAACTGCTTCAGCGCCAGACAGTTGGCTACCAGCGCACCTTCAAGCAGATCCACGGCTTCGCTCTCCGGGAGCCCGTCGGTCTCAAAGGTCGCCGACCACGTTAGCTCGGCCTGGTACGAACCCAGGTCGCGCACAGTCATGGTGGTCAGACAGTCAAGAAAGGGCGTGTCGGTCAGCAGGGAGTAGCTCAGCCGGTGAGCCGCGTGGTTCACCGTTTCCAGTTGCTCGACGATCATGCTGCCGTCGAAGCCGGTCAGTATGCGTCGTGCGCCGGCCCCTTTGCCCTCAACCGTGCAGGTCACGATCCCAGGGAGATACTGGCCGGCTGCGCCGAAGTCGCTGATTAGGCGCCAGATGGCGTCAGCCGGTGCGTGGATCATGATCGTGTTGGACACCTGCGTCATGTTGCCGCCTCAAGCGAAAGTGGCTGTTGTTTCTGAATGGCTGAACGATGACGACTGAGAACGACTCACCAGCTGGCGTTTGGGAGACGAGCCATTTCTACGTCTATGCCTGGCCTCTTGGCTGCGTCACTGGAGGACACAGCCAAGAGGCCAGGGGGGGGATGACGGATTCCGTGGCAGCCCTTACGGCACGAGCGGGGCATAACCGAGGTTCGCCAGGGCGCCCGCAATGACCTCGCTGCCCTTGTCCGAAGGGTGTCCGTTCATTTTGCTGATGGTAAGGTCGCCTGCGATAGGCTTCAGG
>NZ_UETR01000065.1:0-10671 GCF_900491745.1 Candidatus Amarolinea aalborgensis
CTGCTCACCCGCTACGACAACGTCTTCGAGACTTCGTTCCCCTACTCCATGGGCTGGCACGGCGCGCCCTGGACGGCAGGCGACCACGATTACTGGCAACTGCACGCGCACTTCTACCCGCCGCTGCTGCGCTCAGCCACGGTCAAGAAGTTCATGGTGGGCTATGAGATGTTGGGCGAGGCGCAGCGTGACATCACCGCGGAGCAGGCCGCCGCGCGGCTGCGCCAGGTGTCGGAGATTCATTACAAAACGCTGACGTGACGCCGCTGGCCGGGAGAGTTGAAACCGTCTTCCATCGAAGAAGTGTCTGTGGCCTAGCCTGGATGAGCTAGAACCAAATGGCTCTCACAAAGACGCCAGGTCGCCAAGAAAAAACTTGGCGGCCTGGCATCTTTGTGTGCAATTCTGTTGCTCTTTCGTGCAAGAATTCTACGATCAAGGGTATCTGCTCAGGCATCTGGCGCCGACGGCCGCTGCCGAATGAATTCGGGGCGAAAGGGCGTGCCGCCGGCATCGCGTCCACGCTTGCCCTGAGCCTTCGGCGTGAGATCAGTCGAACGCTCGTCGAAGGGCAGGTGGACGCCCGGCGGCACGCCCAATGAGGGGCGATTTCAATCGCTGTGGCTATTAGGTGCGCGCGGCGAGCTGGCGGTCAATCATGAAGAGCGCGGCCGGCGAATCGCCGACCATCTTCAACTGCTCTACCACGCTGCTGGCGTTCTTCTCTTCTTCCACCTGTTCGTTGATGAACCAGTGCAACAAGACCTGCGTTGGATAGTCCGCTTCCTTCACGGCCAGGGCATATAGATCATGGATGGACTTGGTCACCTTCTGCTCGTGCGCCAGGACTTCCTGGAACGCCAGCAGCGGCGAGCCGAAGTCAGTGGGCGGCTGGTCTATGGCCTGCAGCCCCACACGCACACCGCGCTCGATCAGAAATTCAAAGAACTTCATGCCGTGCTCGGTCTCTTCCGCGCTCTGCTTGCGCATCCACTGGGCCGCGCCCGGCAGATTCTGCGCCTCAAAGTAAGCCGCCATGGACAGATAGACGTACGACGAGTACATCTCTTTGTTGATCTGTTGATTGATGGCGTCCTGCATCGTTTGACTTAACATCATTGTTATCTCCTCTAGTTTCAAATCGTTCCGTCGCTTGCCGCGAGTCAGAACACATGCACGCGGCGCCGACGCCAGCGGCCGGTCGCCCACGCTTGGCCCACGGTAACATCATGTGGACACCGCTATTATGCCACAAATGGCCGCTTGATGCAATCAACCCTCCTTGCAAGTAGGAAATCCAAATGGAGCACACATCCCACCACAAAGAACACATGCGGGGGTGGGTGAACACAAAGAAAAGGCAGCTCAGGTGCAAATTGACAGCTTCTTTGCGTTCTTTGTGATCTCTGTGGTCAAAAACCAGGCCACATTTGGAACTACTACTGTGCAAGAATGATTGATGGGGTCGGCGTAAACGCGCCAAATTTGGTGATGTGCAAGAGCATCTGGTAGAATCGTTTTTGATCACACGAATCACGAAGCAAGCAGAAATAGGAATCGAGTTTTTTATGAGCGCGAATCAATTTGCCTTTCAAGATGTCATCATGCGCCTGCAGCACTTTTGGGCCGATCACGGCTGCCTGATCTGGCAGCCGTACAGCGAAAAGGTGGGCGCGGGCACTATGAACCCCGCCACGGTGCTGCGCGTCCTCGGCCCTGAACCGTGGAACGTGGCTTACGCCGAGCCATCCTACCGCGCGGACGATGGGCGCTATGGCGAAAATCCCAACCGCATGCAGATGCACACCCAGTTCCAGGTCATTCTCAAGCCTGATCCGGGCAACCCGCAAGAGCTTTACCTGCAAAGCCTCGAAGCCATCGGTATTGACCGCCGCAAGCACGACATCCGTTTTGTCGAAGACAACTGGGCCAGTCCCGCGCTGGGCGCGTGGGGCCTGGGCTGGGAGGTCTGGCTGGACGGGTTGGAGATCACGCAGTTCACCTACTTCCAGCAGGCCGGCGGCGTGCCGCTCGACCCGGTCAGCGTGGAGTTGACCTACGGCCTGGAGCGCATCGTCATGTTCTTGCAAGATGTACGCGAGGTTTGGAAGATTGACTGGGATGGTCGGCGCACGTACGGCGATGTGCTCCTGCAGCCGGAGATCGAACACTGCCAGTACAACTTCGACGTGGCCGATGTGGACAACCTGCGCCAGTTGTACAACCTGTTCGAGGCCGAAGCGAAGAACGCGCTGCGCCATCACCTGGTGGTGCCCGCGCACGACAACGTGCTGCGCTGCTCCAACACCTTCAACATCCTCGATGCGCGCGGCGCCATCGGCGTGACCGAGCGCGCCAACTACTTCGCACGTATGCGCGACCTGGCGCGCCAGGTTTCCGACGAATACCGCCAGCAGCGCCAACGCCTGGAGTATCCGTGGCTGCCCGATGACGGCGAACCGGCCGCTGCGGCCAGCGTTACGCAGACGACAGAAACCCTCGCGCCGCCGACCGCGGCCGCCGACCTGCTCTTCGAGATCGGCGCTGAAGAGCTGCCCGTGGATGATGTGGTCCTGGGCATCGCGCAGCTAGAAACCCTGGCCCGCCAGCGCTTGCGCGAGGCCCGCCTGAGCTTCACCGCGCTGACGACCACGGGCGCCCCGCGGCGCCTGGTTTTGCAGGTGCAAGGACTGGCCCCGCGCCAGGACGACGACGAGCAGGTCGTCAAGGGGCCGCCGCTCAAGGCCGCCTTCGATGCGCAGGGTCAGCCCACCAGGGCCGCGGAAGGCTTTGCGCGCAAGTACGGCCTGGCCGTGGCCGACCTGGTGCGCCGCAGCGACGCCAGCGGCGAATACCTGTATGCGGTGCAGACCATCCCCGGTCGGCCCACGCCGCAGGTGTTGCAAGAGCTGCTGCCGGCCCTGGTATCCAGCCTTAGCTTTGGCAAAGCCATGCGCTGGAACTCCAACGGCGTCGCCTTTTCGCGGCCCATCCGCTGGTTCGTGGCGCTGCTGGGCAGCCAGGTCATTCCCTTTACCTACGGCAATGCCAGCAGCGGCCGCACGACACGCGGCCTGCGGCCAGACAGCTCGCCCCTTCTTGACATCGCCCACGCCGCCGACTATGACCAGGTCATGGCCGGCGCGGGCGTGATCGTCAACCGCGCCCAGCGCCACGCCCTGGTCACGCAGCAGCTGGCCGCGCTGGCGGCGACGGTTGGCGGCGTGACGCCGGAAGACGCCGTTCTGCTCGACGAAGTGACCGACCTGGTGGAAGCGCCGTGCGCGCTGCTCGGTTCCTTCGATCCGACCTACCTGAGCCTGCCGCACGAGGTACTGATCACGGTGATGAAGAAGCATCAGCGCTACTTCCCCGTGGTCGAAGCTGCGTCAGGCCGCCTGCTGCCCTATTTCATCACCGTGGCCAACGGCGCGCCGCGCGACCCGGACGTCGTGCGTCACGGCAACGAAGGGGTGATTCGGGCGCGCTACGCGGACGCAGCCTATTTTGTGCGTGAGGACCGCAAGAAGCCGCTGGAGGCCTACAACGCACGCCTGGCTACCATGACCTTCCAGGATAAGCTCGGCTCGGTGCTGGACAAGGTTGGGCGCCTGGAGAAAATGACGCCGATCCTGGCCGAACGCCTGGGCTTGAGCGCCGATGAGACAGCAGCCGCGGCGCGCGCCGCGCATCTGAGCAAGGCCGACCTGGGCACCCAGATGGTGACAGAAATGACCTCGCTGCAAGGCATCATGGGTCGTGAGTATGCGCGTGAGAGTGGAGAACCAGAGGCCGTCGCGACGGCCATCTTCGAGGCCTATCTGCCGCGCTATGCGGGCGATCGCCTGCCCACGGCCAAGCCGGGCCTCGTGGTAGGGCTGGCAGACCGGCTGGACAGCCTCTTGGGTCTTTTCAGCGTCGGTCTGGCGCCCACCGGTTCTGCGGACCCCTTTGGGCTGCGGCGCGCGGCCCTGGGCGTGGTGGCCAATCTGATCGAACACCAGGTCTCTTTCTCGGTGCGCGCCGGCCTGGCGTTGACGGGCCAACATCTCCCTGTCCAGGTCACGCCGCAGGCCAGCGAAGAAGCGGCCGTCTTTGTCGCGCGGCGCCTGGAGCAGATGCTCAAGGATCAAGGCTTGCGCTTCGACCTGGTGGATGCCGTGCTGGCCGCGCGTGCGGATGACCCTTACCGGGCCTTCCGCACGGTAACCGCGCTGCAGGATGCGGTGCAGACGCCGGCCTGGCCAGCCGCGCTGACCGCGTACGCGCGCTGCAAACGGATCGTGCGTCCGCTGACCGAGCGCTACCCGCTGGCGCCGGCCGCCTTGACCGGCGAGGCGGCGCAGCCGTTGTACGAGAGCTACCTGCTGGCGCAGGCGCAGGTCACGCCAGACAGCGATGTGGACGTGCTCGTCAACGCGCTGATTGGGCTGACAATGCCCATCAACCGCTTCTTCGAACAGGTGATGGTCATGGCCGATGATCCCGTGCAGCGCAGCGCCAATCTGGGCCTGCTGCAATCCATCGCCGCGCTGGCGGATGGCATTGTGGACCTGAGCAAGGTGCAAGGATTTTAGGAGAGATCGGGGACTAGAGATCAGAGATCGGGTACATGGAAGGCGAGTGCTCTCCGGTCTCTGGTCTCTGGTCTCCGGTCTTAGTCCAGCTTCTGCACGCTTGGCTGCCAGCCAGCGGCCGCGATCATTTCTTCCAGCTCCGCCGTAGTGAGGACACGTCCCTTGCCCGCCACGGCGGTGAGCGCGGCCTCCATCATGTTGGTGCCGAACGAGCGGCCTTCGATACGCGGGGTGCTGGTCACCAGGTAGCTCACGCCGCGCTGGCGCAGCAGTTCCACGTCCTCGGCCGTCGTCGTGTTGGTGACGATGATCTTGCCCGGCAGGCGGAGCGGCAGGTGGCGCTTGATGTAGAGAAAGTCGCCGGCCACAACGCTGCCCCATTGATACCACCTCTCGAATTTAGGCACAATCTTCTCTTGCGAACTGCCGGTCGGGTAGAGCACACTGATCGGCAGGAATCCCATGATCGGCATCAGCACCCGCGCCAGGCGGCGCAGCGCCGGCAGGCCGCGCACTGGAATGGGCAGCCCCACGCCGAACATCAAGTCGCCGAAAACGACCTCGAAGCCGCTGGCTGCCAGCGACTGCGCCATGCCGTAGCGATCCACCGCCAGCGTCATGAACGCGCGGCGGTCACGGATGGGCGCGTCCAGCCGCGGCTCGGCCATCTGCATGACCCGTTTTTCCATCGTGTGCTTGAGGCCGCGGCCGTCCACGGCCGGCGTCTTGTGCACATTCTTCACCAGGTTGAGGCCGGAGCGCAGCGGATACTCTCGCTCTTCCAGGCGCAGGTAAAGCTCAACTCCACCAACGCCAAAGGCGTCTACCTGGCCGTCGAGTTCGGTAAAGAGGCGCTGCGCCTTGCGTTCATCGCCGTCACAGCCGCGGCGCTCGATCCGCACCCGCTCGCCCAACAGTTCGATCTCAACCGTCTTATCCCGTGTTGAACTGCCCAGGCTAATCGAAACTGCGTGTTTCATATCTTGACTCCTATTTTTGCCACAAAGAACGCAAAGAGCACAAAGCTGCTGCCAAACAAGGCAGCAGCTTAACGCAAAGGCGCCAGGATGCTGTGGCGCAAAGAGGTTCCTGTTGGCGTATCGTTCTTATCCGCCACGAGCACCTACTGGATGAGTATTCAGGCCTCTTTGCGGCTAGGCGTTGAGTAGTTTCAATCTGCTTGTGCTCATAACGACTTCTTTGTGTTCTCTGTGCTCTTTGTGGCTAAGTCCGCGCACCTTTCCAAACGGTGGTCGTTGCCGCCGCATGTGGTATAATCAAGCCACAACTGGTGCAACCGGCGCCAACAACTAAATTCTGCGACTATCATCATTATAGCATAAGACAACCATGATCCCAACCATGTAGCTTGAGACAACCATGATTCCAACCAAACTTCGTCTGCACAACTTCATGTCCTATGCCGACACGCCGGCGCTGGATCTGCGCGGCATTCACCTGGCCTGCCTGGCCGGCGATAACGGTCACGGCAAATCGGCCCTGCTCGATGCCATCACCTGGGCGCTGTGGGGCAAGGCGCGTGCCCGCAACGATAACGACCTCATTCGCCAGGGCGAAGGCGAGATGGAAGTCGAAATCGAGTTCGAGCTGTATGAAAACCTCTACCGCGTCCTGCGCAAACGCAGCAGCAAAGGCGCGGGGCGGAGCCTGCTCGAACTGCAGGTGCGCGCGGCCGATGGCTTCCGTGCGCTGACAGAGACTTCCGTGCGCGCCACGGAGGCGCGCATCGTGCAGCTCCTGCGCATGGACTATGACACCTTCGTCAATTCGGCCTACTTGCAGCAGGGCAAGGCCGATGTCTTCACCACCATGCCGCCGGCCAGCCGCAAAGCCATCCTGGCGCAGATTCTGCGGCTGGACGAGTACGATGAATTCGAAACACGGGCCAAGGAGCTTCTCAAGGAAACCGAGCGCGAGGCAGATGCGGTGCAGGCGCAGTTGGGCGACATCGAGCGCGAGCTGGCGCGGCTGCCAGAGATCGAGGCCCTGGCGCAGGCCGCGCAGGCCCAGGTGGCGGACCTGGCGCTCAGGCTGCGCACGCTGGAGGCGATGCAGCGCGCGACCGAGGCGCAGCGCCAGGAGCGGGTCAGTGCACAGCGGGAGCTGGACGATTTGGCGCGGCGCATGGCCCAGATGAAGCAGGACATGGACGGCACGCAGCGCGATCTGAACGGCCGCCGCAGCCGCCTGCAGGCGTTCGAGCGCCTGCTGGCGCAGCCGGCCGAAATCGAACAAGGCTACGCGGCGCTGCTGGCTGCGCGCCAGGCAGAGGCCGATTGGCAGCAGCGGGCGTTGGAAGACGCCCGGCGACGCGCGGCCATCAGCGAGCTGGAGACGACGATTGCCCGCGCGCGCAGTGAAATCGAGTCGCGGCAGCGCGTCGCCCAGGCGCGGCTGGCAGACCTGCAGACCCGTCGCGAACGCGCGGGCAGCGCGCAGCAGCAGCTTCAGCAGGCGCAGGCCGCGCTGGCGCGGCTGGATGGCATGCAGGCAGAACGCGCCGCGGCCGAGGCCGCGCAACGTGAAGCCGGCGAGGCGCGCGCGCGCCTGGAGCAGGTCAACAAGCAGCTCAAGCACGAGATGGAACTGATCATGGAGCGGCTGAATGACCTGGAAAAGGCCGAGGCCAACTGCCCGCTCTGTCGCCAGCCCCTGAGCAGCCACGATCACCAGCGCGTGCTGGCCGAGTTCCGGGCGCAGGGCGTCGCGCTGGGCGACCAGCATCGGGCCAACGTGAGCAGCGGTAAGGCCTTGCACGAACAGCAGCGCCAGCTTCAGGAGCAGATTGCGCAGGTGGACGCCGCGCTGCAGCAGCGGCCGGCCTGGGAACGGCAGAAGGCGCAGGCTGAGACAGCCGTGGCTGAAGCGGCCCAGGCCCAGTCTGAAGCCGCGCAGCAGGAGCAGACGCTGGCTCAACTCAACCTCCAGCTTGCCCAGGGCGACTACGCTGCGGCCAGCCAGGCTGAACTGACTCAACTGCGCGCGGGTAGGGCCGCGGCCGTTTACGACGCGGCCGGCCACGCCGCGGCCACGCAGCAGGTCACGGCGCTGGCGGGTTGGGAAGCGCGCTGGCGTGACCTGACCCGTGCGCAGGAGGAGTACGCGGGCCTGGCAGCCCAGGTGAGCGAGTTGGAAGCGCGCCTGGCGCGCTGGCAGCTTGCCAACGCGGCCGACCAGGAACGCGCGGACGCCCTGCGCGAGGCTGTGGCCGAGCTGCCGGGTCTGCAGGCGCAGCTGCAGCAGCAGGGGCGTGAGATCAAGGCGCTGGAGAGCCAGTTGGAGCGCAGCCAGCAGAACCTGGGCGCGGCGCGCCAGCAGATCGAAACCTGTCAGCGGCAGGCCGTGCGCCAGGTGGAGCTGACCGAGCGCCGCCAGCAGCTGAACGAGGCGCGGGGCATCTACGACGAGTTGAAGCTGGCCTTTGGCAAGAAGGGCGTACCCGCCATGATCATCGAAGCGGCCATTCCAGAGATCGAAGAGGAGGCCAATCGCCTGCTGGGGCGCATGACCGACCAGCGCATGAGTTTGCAGTTCCAATCGCAGCGCGACACCAAAAAAGGCGACACCATCGAGACCCTGGACATCATCATCAAGGATGAACTGGGCGTGCGGCCCTACGAGATGTACAGCGGCGGCGAAGCCTTCCGCACCAACCTGGCGATTCGCATTGCCTTGAGCAAGCTGCTGGCGCGCCGCGCCGGCGCGCGGCTGCAAACGCTCATCATTGACGAGGGCTTTGGCACCCAGGACACCGCGGGCCGCGAGCGCCTGGTGGAAGCCATCACCTCCATCCAACAGGACTTCGAGCGCATCCTGGTCGTCACGCACATCGAAGAGCTGAAAGACCAGTTCCCCGTACGCATCAACGTGGTCAAAGGGCCGGGGGGGTCCAGCTTTTCGATTAGCTGATCTGGTCACGAATATACCAGACACGCATCTCTCGAAGTCAGGGCAGATTGTAGCGCGTCGCAGCATACGGGTAGGGGCGCAGTTCGGTCGCACGATGGCTGCTGCTGTGTAGCGTCACCGCCGTGCTGCCCAGGCCTGCCCTGAGCGGCGACTGCAAGTCGCCTGCCGAAGGGTGATCGGTCGCCAGCCAGCACACCGCGCCGTTGACCCGCAGCGCAATTCGCTGCCCGCCAGCCTGGTAGTACTTCGTGATCGTCGTGCTCGTGCCGTTGGTCGTCTGCTCGTAGATGGCCCCCGCGTACACTGTCGTGCTGCTGCCGATCACCGCCTTCACGCGGTTGCCGTCCGCGTCATAGGTATAGCTCGCCGTGACGCCGCCGGACATCGCGGTCAGCCGGTTCTCGGCGTCGTAGGTCAGCGACCTCTGGTTGCTGGCGTGATCCTGCACTGTCAGCAGCCGGCCGCGTCATAGGTGTAGCGCGTGCGGTGTTCGCTGCCCCAGGTGGGATTGGGCTGGCCGACCGGCCACGAACCGGTGCTTCCTGAAACGCTGCGCAGGTTGCCGAAAACATCGGACGCACAACGCACGAAGCGCCGATTGGCCGATCATGCACAACCGGATCGATCTGTCTGCTCAGAGAAGGCTCTGGACGCCATGTTGAACATCGGGGGTGAAATCAGTGGAGTTACCTCATGGGTCTACCCCATACATCTCGTTCAACGTCCTGGGTGCATCGGCTGAGAACTGAAAGGATTGGGCGATGTCTTCCAGGACGGCCCGTAGGGCAGGGGCATATTCGGTCCAAGTGGCGCTGCTGATCTGAATTACTACGTTGTCTCCTTGTTTTATGAAGATACTTTCCAGCATTGCGGCGCCGCTTTTGTCCGCAAGTGAGCTTCGGACCATCTCGTGCAGGCTGCCATTGGGCTCCACAAAGGTGGCCTCGGAAGTCGCAGACAATGTGTAGCCCGAAGGATTGCCGGGCAGTGTCATTTGCAAGTATTCCTCAACCCAAGAGCGCAGGCTTCCTCCTTTTGCAAACTCAGACCCCATATATACAATGGCGACCCCAATGTTGCCACCCAGGTGATCCACTACAGGAGCACTCAATTGGAAATAGGGTAGATTGTATCGGTCGGGCCTTTCACGCACTGCAACGAACTTCCAATCGGCCGGATAGGCAAAGGACACGCCCACATAGGGAGACGTGTATCTGCGCCAGCCAGCGCGCTGGGGTTGACCAGTTGGGCCCACAGTAGCTGCGACTGCAATTGTGGCAAGGGCGGGACCGGCAACTGTAACGACTGGGGTGTCCGTTGGCAATGTTGTCACCGTCGGCGACGCGCTTGCGGATGGCGACAGCGTCGCCACCCGCGTCATAGGGGCGATAGCGGGCGTTGCGGGTCTGTTCTGGAGTATTTGGCAGGAGACCAGAACACTGGTCAGCGCCACACTGCATAACAGCACCCAACCGGCCTTGTCGGCATGCACTAATCTCATGGTTTCCATCCTTTTCTCTGTGAGCGAAGAAAGCAAGAAGTTCGGTCAGTATCCCCCACACCTGATGTTGCCTGTGGGATTATAACCCACCTGCCAGGTCAGAAGGACGCGGTCAATTCTCATGCCATCTTCGCGCATCCAGATGTTGATGACTCGCTCGCCTTCGCTGACGTCAAGGTAGGGACGCGCCCCGTTCATCTTGATGCTTTGCCATTGCCACGCGGCCGAGGCATAGCCTGTGATTTCGCGCGACGTGTCGTATGGGTAATCATCACGGCCCATATGCAGCGAATCATCATTCACGGTTCCACCCAAGCCGCAAACCCAAATGTAGTATCGTCCCGTCTGCTTGAATGAAACGTTGGCATACCGCAATTCAGGTGAGAGCCAGTAATCCCAGGGATTGGCGTTCCAGCCTTGGCCGTTGTTTGGCATCCCTTTCATGAAGCATTCGGTCGTGCGTTGAGAAGTGAGGGAATCGCTCTGATAACAGAACCAGTAATGATCCGAGCGCGGTTGGTATCGTTCGGTGAATGCCACCGGTTCGATGATACGCAGGCTCTGGGCGCTGTTCAGCGGATAGATTGTGCCGCACGTAGCGCCTGAATTGGGATAGGTGGTCGTCGGCACGAAGCCCAACAGCGGCGAAGCATCCACGGCGTC
>NZ_UETR01000064.1:0-12139 GCF_900491745.1 Candidatus Amarolinea aalborgensis
TTCCGCTAGGAAGCCCGGTTTTTGTTTGCGGCGGCGACGGTGCGCGCCGTCCCGTAGGGACGCCTTGACTTGAGCCCGGCGACGACCCCGCGGTCCCGCCGTCCCGTAGGGACGATTGAATGATGACGCCCTCGGTGGATCCCGCGGCCATACCGCGACCGTGGGAGAGGGGTTCAACCGTCCCGCTGGGACGGCCATGAATGGTGCGATCATGGCTGCTCAGGTCAGGCGTCCCTACGGGACAGGCGCCGATTTTTCTTACCTGCCCACCGCGGGCAAGCCGCAACCCAATGGCTCACACGAAGACACAAAGGCGCAGAGGCAGGCGCCGCTTCCTTGGCGGCTTTGTGCCTTGGTGTGAGAACGCCGCGGGCGGCCACACGGGGCGGCTCCAACCGGGCGCGGAGGCTTGTTGTTTTGAGCGCCTGATGCTACAATGCTCCCACGACGATCGCTGATGTGAGGCCACCAGCTATGAGACAACAACGGATCACACCCACGCCATCTCACCCGACACGACAACAACTGCAAGTCGTCTTGGTTGAGTTGGCCGAGATCGAACGACGCTTGCGCGACGTCAACCTGGTCGTCGCTCGCATGGCGGCGGAACTGGCAACTCCCCCGACGTCCGAGACGGCTGCACCCGCCTCGGAGGACGAAGCATCCGTGCGCGCGGGCTTGGTCAAGCCGCGTTCACCCGCCGTGATGCGCACGCTCATCCGGGCCAGTCAACGTGCGGAACTGTTGGCAAAATCAACCCCTTCGGAACTGCAAGCGTTGCTCAGGCAGAGCCAGCAACAAGCGCTGACAGATGCCAGCGTTCAAGGCCAGGCCATTGATGATGAGTGGGAAGCTGCGCTTGGAGACTGAGCAAAAGCGCGTCATGGCGGTCCTGGACACGAACGTTTTTGTCGCCGCCTATCTGAGTCGAAACCCAAACAGTCCCACCCAGGAGATTCTTGCGCGCTGGCTAAACGACGAATTCGACCTGCTTTATTCTGTTGACTTGCAGGCCGAAATTGCGGAGAAGTTCGCCGCCAAGGGAGTGGCCCAGGAAGCGACTGAACTCCTTCTCGCCACATTAGCCATTAGAGGCGTGCAGGTTGAAGCGCCGGCCTCTGCTGTCGTTGCGATCATTTCCGCTGATCCCGACGACGATTTGGTGTTAGCTTGTGCTGTTGTGGGGGGCGCTACACACCTGGTAACTTATGACCCGCACTTCGATGTGTTGGGCCGTACGTATCAAGGCATCCACATTGTGGATGGGCTGGGGTTCCTGGGCGTCTTGCGCTCTAGGCCCGAGTAAACAAATCCACAAGAGGACGTGCACTAACGACAGCATTACCGTAAAAGTCGGGTTTCGCACAGAGACCCGACTTTTTTCTTGCCCTGCCCACCCCGGGCAAGCCAGAACCCAACAGCTCACACGAAGACACCAAGGCACAAAGACATGTCCCGATTTCTTGGCGGCTTTGTGCCTTGGTGTGAGAACGCCGCGGGCGGCCACACAGGGCCGCCCCTACCGGGCGCGGAGGCTTGTTGTTTTGAGCGCCTGATGCTACAATCGGGCGGCGTGGAGTGCAAAAGCGGCCGCGACAGGAGCAGGTCGGGCGAAAAATGTGAGAATCATTGAAAAGGTGAAAAATGGTTGCTTATCGCTTGGAAACGGTTGTGCCCAAAAACGGAGAATTGCAGCTGAAATCGCTGCCATTTCGTCCTGGCGAAGCCATCGAGATTATCATTCTTGAGGCTCGTGCATTCACGAAGAAGCCGGCCCATTTCCCTTTGCAGAACACCGTACTGCACTATGAGGATCCCTTCGAACCAGTGGCGGCCGAGGAGTGGCACGTTCTCCAATGATTCTCCTCGATACCCATATCTGGGTTTGGTGGGTGAGCCAACAGCCGCAGTTCACACCCGCACTCGCGCAGATCATCGCCGATCATCAAGAGACTGGGCTTGGCGTTAGCATCATTTTATGAAATTCCATTGCTCACTGCTGACCGCAAGATTCTTGCCTATCCCCATGTTCAAACACTGACTGAAAGCGGAAGCTCATCGTGAGCAGCTAACCATGTCAATTTGGGCGACGGCGCGCGCCGTCCCATATGGGAATTCCAAATGTAGCACACATCCAACCACAAAGAACACATCCGGGGGTGGGTGAACACAAAGAAAAGGCAGCTCAAGTGCTTCTTTGCGTTCTTTGTGATCTCTGCGGTCAAAAACCAGGCCACATTTGAAACTACTGCGTCCCGTAGGGACGCCTTGACTTGAGACCGGCGACGACCCCGCGGTCCCGCCGTCCCGTAGGGACGATTGAATGATGACGCCCCCGGTGGATCCCGCGGCCATACCGCGACCGTGGGAGAGGGGTTCAACCGTCGCGCTGGGACGGCCATGAATGGTGCGATCATCGGCGCTCAGGTCAGGCGTCCCTACGGGACAGGCGCCGATTTTTCTTACCTGCTCACCCCGGGCAAGCCAGAACCCAACAGCTCACACGAAGACACCAAGGCACAAAGACATGTCCCGATTTCTTGGCGGCTTTGTGCCTTGGTGTGAGAACGCCGCGGGCGGCCACACGGGGCGGCTCCAACTGGGCGCGGAGGCTTGTTGTTTTGAGCGCCTGATGCTACAATCAGGCCGGGTTGAGTGAAATAGTGGCCGCCGCAGAAGCAAGTCAAGGGCGAGAAGAGGTGTCTGGATGAGAGCAAGCATGATCGGTCGTTACATTGTCGCCGATCCCGAAATCTGTCACGGCAAGCCAACCTTTCGCGACTTACGTCAGTTCAATACCGGACGAGTGAACACATGATACAAGTGATAGAACAAGCGTATATTGTACGGAATAACAACATACTGAACAGTGAACCGATCATTCAAGGGACACGAACGCCTGTGCGCGCCATTGTGGAGCTGTGGCGGCTCGGGCTGCCGCCGGAAGAAATTCCGATTCACCTCCCCCATTTGACGATGGCGCAGGTGTTTTCTGCCCTCAGCTATTACAGCGATCATCAGGCCGAGATTCACGAGTACATTGAACGCAATCGCATTCCAGAGTCGCTGGTGGGCACGCAATTGGAGTTCAAGCATCGTGAGCAAGCTGTTCATTGAACTCTACCTGGATGAAGATGTGGATGTTTTGGTGGCCGAGCTTTTGGCCAAGCGTGGCTATTCGGCGATCACGGCGCGTGACATCGGTACACTCGGTCAAGGGGACAGCCAGCAACTGGAATATGCAGTCCGTCAACAGCGCGCCTTGCTGACCCACAACCGACATGATTTCGAGAAGTTGGCGCTAGAGTATTTCGAGCGCGCACAAGGTCATTATGGCATTATTTTGGCGGTGCGCCGGACACCTTATGAAATGGTCAATCGGCTGATTCGATTGCTCAATGAGTATACGGCCGATGAATTTCAAAATCAGGTCCGCTATCTCTGACTTGTTCGCCTGAGTATCAAGCCAATCGCGCAGCGCGGTGAGTGTGCAGTAGGCCGCGCTGCCGCGGTTAGGCGCCGGGCGTTCAACCAGCGCAGCAAAAAAGTCGGGTCTCGCACAGAGACCCGACTTTTTGCTTGCCCTGCCTGAGCCAGGCAAGTCGGAACCGCATCCTTCAACGCAAAGACGCCACGGCGCCGGGACGCTAAGAAAAGGCTCTGCGGCTTTGCGTTAGAATTCCTGAGGCGGCTACACAGGGCCGCCCCTACCGTGGGCGGAGGCTTGTTGTTTTGAGCGCTTGATGCTACAATCAGGCTGAGTTGAGTGCAAGATTTACCGTTGTGAACGCAAAGAGGTTGCCATGTCTTCCATCGCTACCAGGCGCATTGACGCCACTTTTCCGGTCTCCGTACTGGATGACCTCGAGAAATACGTGCCGCTGCACAAGCGCAATCAGGTAATCGTGGCCGCGACGGAGGCTTACGTGCAGAAACTGAAGCTGCTTGCGGTGCTCAAGGAGACAGCCGGCGCCTGGGACGATGCCAGCCACCCGGAAATGGCGACGCCCGAGGATATTGACCGCTGGTTGCACGAGATTCGTTCCTCCTGGCGCCGCGAGCCACTAGAGCCTGAGTTAGCCGATGACTGATTACCTGCTGGACTCATGTGTGCTCATCCGTCATCTGCGTAAGCACCAACCGACGCACGTCTATACTCCTGACGAATTTGAGAGCATGCACAAGAACAGGTTCCTGATGCACGACGTTCGCGAAGGCAAGGTGACTTATGAGTTTGCGTAAGAATCTTGACATGGCACATTTCGGGCTGCAGACCGCAGAAGACGATTTGAAGGCGGCCAACGCCCTCCTGAACGCGGGACTCCCGGCCCACGCCTGTTTTGCCGCGCAACAGTGTGGAGAAAACGCCATGGAGGCGTTGTGGTACCTGGCGGGAAAAGATCCTTGGGGTCATTCGGTGATCTCACTGGTAACTAAACTACCCCAGCGAGACGATATCTCAGCGATCGCGACATGGAAGGAGAAGGCAGTGGGCCTGGACTGGTACGACAATGGTTTCCGACCTTCCACTGGTCTGCCGGAATTGACACCAGGCCGGGTTTATCTGCACGCCGAAGCCCAGAACGCGATCGAGATGGCGCGCTATCTGTTGGATGCCAGCAAGGAAATCATCGCCGCGGAGGAGGCGAAGTTGGCTGACATCCCCGATGGTGCCGAGACAGGACTGTTGTGGCCCTACATAACTAGCATGGAGAGATTCGGTTACTGGCGGGGGCAACTAGAGTCGGTGTTGTATCTGTTGACCCGGCGTTTTGGCGCAGTGCCGCCCAAGCTGGAAGCTCGACTACGCGCCGCGCCCAGGGGTCAGATGCCAGCATTGCTGGATGTGGCGCTGACCGCCACGACGTTGGCCGAGGTGGCTATTGCGGTCGAGACGTTGCCGCCGGACGCAGGAAACGGTGTCCCGCCCCCTGCGTGATATCATCAGCCACATCAATCCCGGTTGACACCCCCCGGCGCCAGGGCGACGCCGTCCTGCTGCCGCCGTCGCGGTTAGGCCCGGGCGTTCAACCAGCGCAGCAAAAAGTCGGGTTTCGCACAGAGGCCCGACTTTTCTTCTTGCCCTGCCTGACCCAGGCAAGTCGGAACCGCATGGCTCACACGAAGACACCAAGGCACAAAGGGACACACCGATTCCTTCGTGGCTTGGTGTCTTTGTGTGAGAACGCTCTGCGTCATGGCGTCCTGGTGTCAGAATGCGCTGCGGTTTTGCGTCTTGGCGGCCTTGCGTTAAAATATCGTCTCTCCAAAAACCCGCGCGGACCTGCGCCGCGTCATAGGCAGTGTCATGTTCATCGCGTAGAATGGCCCCAATTCCGGCTGGACGCGCGCCAGTGGGCGCCGTCGCCCACGCGGTTGGCGTTGCCGGGCCTGCCGACGACAGGCCGCATCTGGCTGGCTGAACGATCAACTCATGCCCCCACGACCGACGAAGCAGGAACCTACCATGAAACATCGCCTCGCTACAAAGCTCTATCGGATGCTACTTATCACTGTGCTGGCTGCGCTGTTGGTGATGCCTTTGACCGCAGTCATGGCCCAAGATGGAGTCGTTGGCCAGCCAGGCAGCGGAAATGCCAGCATTGAGCGTGCACGGCAGCAAGAGCAGGTCACGAGCGCCCCGTTGACTGTGGGAGAACCAGTGAAACCCGCAGTCTATGTGGGCGACGTGCGGGACTTGCCCTACGTTGCTCCAGTCGCCCCCGTGGCCAATCTCAACCTCCAATACTCTGCGGCTGAAAAACTGCCACCGGCTGAGTACAACCCAGAATCAACGGACACAGCCCTGGCTCCCAACGCCATGCCGACGCCTTCGGCCAATTTTGCTGGACTTGGCAAGAATAGCACGTGCACGGGCGGCTCCTGCGGCTCTGGCTGGCCTCCGGACACCGTGGGAGACGTCGGCCCGAACCACTACATTCAGGCGGTCAACACGGCGGTCGGAATCTACAACAAGACCGGCGCCCAACTGGCTGCATTCACGTTCAACTCGCTATGGAGCGGGGCTGGCACCGGCACGGCCTGCGACTCCACCCATCGCGGTGATCCGACCGTGATCTATGATTAAATGGGGGATCGCTGGTTCGTGTCAGATTTGGCCTTTGCGAGTTCTTCTTCGTCGCCTTACTACGAGTGCATTGCTGTTTCCAAAACGAGCGACCCCGTCAGCGGCGGTTGGTACCTGTATGCGATCCGCGCAGATGACGCCTCGCACCCCTGGCTTCCTGATTATCCCAAGATGGGCATTTGGCCGGATGGTCTCTACATGTCGGCCAACATGTTCCTCATGTCAAATAGCACGTTCCAGGAAGTGCGCGCTTGGGCCTTCAACCGTGCGCAGATGGAGCTCGGCGCAACAGTCAATTACCTCATTTGGGATTTGGGATCAACCACCTACTTCTCCCTGCTGCCCAGCAACCTGCGCGGCGCGCTTCCGCCAACGGGCACGCCGAACTACTTCGTAGCTCAAGACACCGGTTTCTACAGGTTCGATATCTTCAAGTCCCATGTGGACTGGGTGACACCGTCGAATTCCACCTTCAACGGCCCCACGACGGTCTCTCAAACTAGCTACACGACCCCAGGTGTTGTCGTGCCTCAGCCTGGCACGTCCACCCTCCTTGACACGCTCGGCGACCGCTTGATGATGCAGGCACAGTATCGCAATATCAGCGGCGTCGAGTCGCTATGGGTGGTTCATACGGTATGCCCATCGGGGGGATGTGGCACAACGCGCCTGCAGTGGGCGCAGATCAATGTAAATGGTGGAACAATCAACACAACCCCAATCCAACAACAAATCTATGGTGACGCGTCGCTTTATCGTTGGATGCCCAGCCTTGCCGTAGATGGGGCTGGCAACATGGCGATCGGCTTCAGCATCGGCAACGGGACAGCGCCCAACTACCCCTCCCTGGCCTGGGCCGGCCGCTTGAGCACGGATACTGCGGGTACACTCGGCCAGGGCGAGGCCACGTTCTTCGCCGGCACCGGGTCGCAGACCGGCACTACGCGCTGGGGCGACTACTCGGCCATGACCGTAGACCCATCGGACGACTGCACATTCTGGTACACGAACGAATACTATGCGGCGGGCGACACGGCCAACTGGCAGACGCGTATCGGCGCGTTCAAGTTTCCCTCGTGCACGGCCAGTACGCTGGAGCCGATCGGCATTTGGGACGGTGGCGGCGGGGACAACAACTGGGCCACGGCCAATAACTGGACACGCAATACGGTGCCGACCAGCAATGACAACACGTACTTCAACGCCACATCGGCGAAGAACGCCACGATCAATGGCAGCTACACCTTCAACAGTCTGAACGTCACCTCGGGCTACTCTGGCATCATCACCCAGGGCGCCGGCAACGTCACTGTGTCCGGCTCCTATGCGCAGGCCGGCGGCACGTTCAGCGGCGGCTCAGGGAACATGACAGTCGGCGGCGATTTCAGCCTGACAAGCGGCGCCTTTACCGCGCCAAGCGGGAGTCTGAGCGTGGCTGGCAACTTCAGCAACAGCGGCGCGTTCAACCACAACAGCGGCACAGTCACCTTCAACGGCACGACGACCATGTCCGGCAGCAGCACGACTTCGCTGAACAACGTGACGATCAACAGCGGCAAGAGCCTGACCGCGCCCAGCGGTAACGTGAACGTGGCGGGCAACTGGACGAACAACGGTACGTTCACACCGGGTTCAGGCACAGTAACGTTCAATCGCAGCGGATCGCAGACGGTGACGACGAACTCTACCTCGACCTACAACAAGACTGAATCACCCGCCCTGAGTATCCCCGATAACAGCTGCCCTACCTATACGGAAAGCACACTCACAGTGGCGGATTCACTGACCATTAGCGATCTAAACATCACGATCAATATCGCACACGCATGGGACGCCGATCTGGACATCTATCTTAGGGGGCCTGATAACACTGAGGTCGAGTTGAGCACCGACAATGGTGGCTCAGGTAGCAATTACACGAATACTACCTTCGATGATGAAGCCAGCACTTCAATCACAGTCGGCTCAGCTCCATTCAATGGCTCATACAAGGCCGAAGGCTCGCTGAATAGCTTCGATGGCAAGAGCACGTCCGGTTCCTGGAAGCTGCGCGTATGCGACGATGCTTATTTGATCATGGGCAGCATCAGTTCTTGGTCTCTTCAAATCACATCTTCAGATTTCAACAACCTGACCGTCAACAGTGGCAGCACCACCACGACCCCCAGCGGTAACCTGAGCCTCACCGGCAACCTCCAGGTCAACGCCGGTGGCACGCTGGATGTCGGCGCGAACGCCATCACTGGCGTTGAAGGCACGGTGACCAACAACGGCACGCTCAAGCAGACCCGGACCGTCAACAACGCCACGGTCGCTTTCCTCAATATCAAGAACATCGCAGCCACGACCGACAAATACTTCGGCGTTCAGATTCAGACGACGAACAACCTGGGCAGCACCACCGTCTCCGTCAGCGGCAACCAGGTCTGCTCCCAGGCCAACGGCTACCCGGTCAAGCGTTGCTTTGTCGTCAACCCCACGAACACCGCAAATTCCAATATCACGTTCTACTACCGCCAGGCCGAGCTGCAGACCGGACAAAACGCCAACGCCCTCAAAGCCTGGAAGTACAACGGGTCTGCCTGGTCGCAGGCCGGAACGAGCACGACCGCGTCGGCGTGCAGCG
The DNA here is from genome assembly GCF_900491745.1 of Candidatus Amarolinea aalborgensis. Taxonomy (NCBI): domain Bacteria; kingdom Bacillati; phylum Chloroflexota; class Caldilineae; order Caldilineales; family Candidatus Amarolineaceae; genus Candidatus Amarolinea; species Candidatus Amarolinea aalborgensis. The sequence continues at coordinate 8,715 of NZ_UETR01000064.1, forward strand.
GCGGCGCCATCAACTTCTGGCGTGCTGGTGAACACTGTCTCCTCTATGACCCGCCGGGCTTCGGGCACAAAGCCAGCAGCGGACCGTTCTCAGGAGAAACCTCCCCAGGCCGTCACCCTGGCGGACTTCAGCTAACGCAACGGGGCGATGCGGTGCTGCTGACCTGGGACGGTCAGCGAAACGGAGAACCGCAGCTTCAGCCTGTATCGCGGCACGTCGGATGCAAAGGCCCGATCGGCGAAACCAGCAGGACCCTGATCCATCGCAGTCGCAGAACAGCAGCGGCTTCATCTACCACCTGGGAAGATCGCGCGGCTGACCGGGGACGACCTACTTCTACTGGGTGGAGGATGTGGACATCTACAGGACGGCGGCACCGGCACGGCGGTCAGCGTGGACTACGGCGCCGAGCCGTCGCGGTGTTGGACGTGGAAGCGGGCGCCAACCTGCCGTTAGCCCTGCCGTTGATCGGCGCGGGCTGCTGACGCTGTAGCCGGACTGGCCGCGGCGGCGCAGTTAAGCAGTGAAAGACGGGATCTTCTGAAAGAGCGGCTTCTGGCATCAGCATACGCTGATGAGGAGTGGGAACGACCGCTTTCAGGAGGAGCAAATCGCTTGCCTCCGCGCCCTTCCTATACCTCTCCCACATATGCGGATCAAAGGGTGCATAGCTTATGATCGCAACCCGCAACCGCCATCTATGAAAGGCACCCTGCGTTTGTTGACGCCCGTTAGCCTGCCAGAACGGGCGCAGGTGCGCGATGCGAATCCAGGAAGGGACAAGATTGGGGACGAAGTGCAGCGGGCGGCCGCGCTGCTGGAGGCAACAGGCCTGGTCAAACCGGCGGGACAACTGCGAGCAAGGCTTTTCATCTCCCAGGCTCGACGTGCTGAACTGGCGCAGATCACGCTGCAGCTGGTCGCTATCAGAAAACATTGGCGCTGAGCGCGAGGGCGATGAGCTTCTCTTTCTCGACACCAGCGCTCTGATCAAAGCACTACGTGAGATGAGCTGGAAGCCCTGGCTCGAAACGACGGTGTTCAGGCCGGCAGGCAACATGCTGCTCATTTCGCGCATCACGGTGGTCGAGATGCGCAGCGCGTTGACTCGTCGCAAACGGAAGCATCCGGTGCCGCAGGATCACGCCGATGCGCTCAGCGCCTTGCACGAAGATTGCCTGACCCGCTACCGCTTCGTCAGGTTGGAGACGCCGGTTGTTGATTTGGCTGGGAACTGCTCGACCGTTACGTACTGCGCCTATGGCGCGGTCAGCTTGCTTCGGCGTTGGCCGTCAATCGCCTCTTGACTGAGGCCACTCTGGCGTCTGCGATTTTCGTTTGCGCTGATAAAGGGCTTTGCTGGCTGCTGGGAGCCGCCGGCATGCAAGTTGACAACCTAACCTGCACCTTGATGCGGCGCTCAGATGGAAGCGGACCACCCTCTCAGCGCCGTCCCAGTTGGCCTAGCTGCTGGACGTGGCGGTGGTCGCCGGCTGCACTCCATGACGACGTGGGAGACGGTCAGTGGAACGGAGAACCGCGGCTTCAACCTGTATCGCGGCACGTCGGATGCCGGGCCGATCGGCAGGCTCCAACGGACCCTGATCCCGTCGCGGTCGCAGAACAGCAGCGGCTTCATCTATACGTGGGAAGACCGCGCCGACGCAGGTGTCAGGGACGATACTTCTACTGGGTGGAGGATGTGGACATCTACGGGACGGCGGCGCCAAGCAGTCAGCGTGGACTCGGCGCGCCGACGGAGATGCTGTGTTGGACGTGAAGCGGAGCATGACCGCCATTAGCCTACCGTTGATCGGCAGGGCTGCTGGCCCGGCCGGACTGGCCGCCGGCGGCAGCGGTTAGTGGCCTGAAGACGGAGCCGCGGATCGCCGCGGATCACCGCAGATGGTCGTTTTTGTCTGCGGGTGTGCGCCCTCGCTGGAGTGGCTGGTTGGAAAGCCGGGACGCCGATTCAGGCCGGTTTTTTTGTTTGCAGCAACGACGCCGTAGGAACGCCTGACTTGAGGCGGCGACGACCCCGATCTCGCCGTTCCGGCAGGACGATGAATAATGGCCCCGGTGGATCGCGGCCATCCCGCGACCGTGAGCGAGGTTCCAACCGTCCCTGGCGGACGGCCATTGCGAACCCGATCCCTGGGCGCTCCGGTCAGCGCTACGGGACTGCCCGAATTTACCTGCCCCAGCGAAGGCAAGCCGTAACCAAACAGGACGGTCTCAGCCACGAATGACACGAATGAACACGAATTGGCCCTTCTGCTTTCGTGGAATTCGTGTCATTCGTGGCAGGAAAATCCTCAAGCAGGAAAGACTTGGCGAACTTTGCGCCTTTGCGTTAGAATGCCTGCGACGGCCACACAGGGCCGCCCCTACCAGTGTCTGTGCCAGAGTCACTTCGAGGTGTCAGGTGTAGCTAGCTCCCCAGCTTATCCTTGCCAGACAAGACCTCATTCAATAGCAGAACGATCTCTGCGATAGATGGGGGTTCAATGGCCACATGGTCTGCCGGGTTTTCTACGGGATGAAGATGCCATCCACGCCGGTTGTCGTAGTCAACGCCCCAAATGCGCTGCTGGTTGCTGATTAGTGCAAAGGCGATGGTGCCGGTGGTTTCGTTGAAGTAGACGCGCAGGAACTGGTCTTCCTGACTGCGCAGATAGGCGCGACCGCTGGCGATTGGTCCTTCGGTCTGCAACGACATGCGCTCGAACACGCCTTGTGCGGCCAGGGCCGCCAGCAGCTCATCGGCGAATCTCCTCACATCCATCGGGCTTGCAGCGCCTCATAGTGGCCCAGCAGTGTCACAGCCTTCTCCCAGTCCCAGTAATCGCTTTCGACGTCGTAGGCGTAAGGATCTTGGCCCAGGGTTCCATGCTCACACCGTTGCGAGAACTCGTCGAACGTCATGCCCCATTTCGTCTCGAACGCGGTGATCTGCTGCCGAATCTGCTGCGTCTTGAGACCGGTGTAATCGTGCAAAACGCGCCACAGAGCAGTCTCCAGGTCGGGCGTGGCGGTGATCTGGGTCAACAGCAGGCTGGTCTGGGGTGAAAGGGTCATGGTCGGTGTGGCGTCGTTCATGATCGTATCCTCACACAAGGATGGCATCGCTTCGACCTGACTATATCTGGTCGCTGGGGCTTTGTCAAGTCCACCTCCGGCTCACCTTTGAACTACAGCCTCCATTGCGCCCAGTCAAGATCAATGCTCCCACCGCCGTCACCCTCGCCGACTTCTACGCCGCCCAACAGGGCGGCGCGGGTAAACGCAGGTCATTCGCGCATCTTCAACCACAAGGAGCACAGAGAGCACAAAGAAGCAGCAGTGCTTTGTGTCCTTTGTGCTCTCTACGGTTGAAAACTCGAACGAATTTGGAACAACGAGCGAGAAGACAGTTTGGCAAGCCG
>NZ_UETR01000063.1:0-12281 GCF_900491745.1 Candidatus Amarolinea aalborgensis
AACACCTTTCAACTGGTGGTTCGAGGTTATGCGCAGAGCTATGCTTACGCCAAAGACGCAAAACGGGTTTACTATCACGGCGCCGTCATGGCCGACGCTGATGCGGCAACCTTCGCGATTACGATGGACGACAAAGGCATTGTCATACGTGATAGGAATAGACATTACCAAAATGGGATGTGATTTCTGAGAATTGGCAAGGGCTATGACGGAAAGCTGCAAAAATGCGTCGCCCCTCTGACGAATATGCAGATCTTGCTGCATCCCCCCGATATTCAATTAATGGGTCGGTCAAGCAAAACTGCCTATGAATTCAACAAGAAACCCACTTTACTCGATGCTGATCGTCTTTTCAATCATCGGTGCGCTGCTGATAGCCATCGCAGCGTTTCGTTATAGTTACAGTTCGTCGTCAGCCACAGCATCTGGGGCTGGATTTATCATTTTGCTCGCTCTTGCCGGATCATTAGGTTTGTATCGCAATCGGCCAAGCCGATATATGAATTCAGTAGAGCGAAATGGCATTCTCTGCTTCGGAATGATTCTTGGATTGCTCTGGATCGTCGAAATCAGCATCAACAATTTCATGGCGCCGCCACTTCCTGCGCGCGACTTCGTTGACAACATCTTCTGGGCCATCATTGCCTTGTCTATCTTCGCTTTCTCAATGATACGGGCTTATCAAAAGCATAGTCTTGTCCACGGCATTGAAGTTGGCATCTGGAATGGGCTGGTTAGCGGTTTGATGGCTTGCTGCATGGCGCTGATCATGATCGTTTTCGGTATGCGCTTTATCCTGCAAGATCCTCTCAATGTCTCCGAGTGGATTGGGCGTGGAATCGGCATCACTGCGCCAAACATGGCGGCCTATTTTGCTTTTGAGACGCTTGCGGGCGCCCTGGGACATCTCACTGTTCTGGGATTCGTCATGGGCAGCCTGTTGGGCGCCATTGGTGGAAGTGTTGGCAAAGGCATTTGGGCGCTTGTATTTCAGACGAGGGTTTCCTGATGAGACTTTACTTTGTACGACATGGGGAAAGCACCGCCAACCTTCTACGGGAATTTTCCAACAGTGGGTTCAAGCATCCGCTGACCGAGAAGGGCATCGAGCAAGCGCGTGCGGTGGCGCGCAGTTTGTCCGGCTTGCAGGTCGAACAGATTTATTCCAGCCCGGTCATGCGCGCCGTACAGACAGCGCAAATCCTGGCCGAAAGCCTGCAAGCCCCGCTTGAGTTCACCGAGGCGCTGCGAGAATGGGATGTGGGCATCTACGAAGGAACGACTGACCCGGTTGGCTGGCAGTTGCACAGGCAGGTTCAGGATGACTGGTTCACCCATCGAAGGTTTGATAGCAAGATGCCCGGTGGGGAGAGCTTCTATGAAATCCAAGCACGATTCACCCCCTTCATCGAAGGGTTGGTACAGGACGCGAGAAACTCAAATCGGAGCATCGTCTTGGTCGCGCATGGCGGTCTGTACCTGGCCATGCTGCCGGTCATCTTCAAGAACGTCAACTTCGCTTTTGCTTGTCAGCACAACTTCCCCTATACCGCCTGCGCCATGGCTGAGACTCGGCCTGACGGACTCTACTGCATCTCATGGTGCGGGGTATCGTTAAGTGTCTGATTATGACCGCTGGATTGGTGACAATACCCAAGAACATTGGAATGGGAACCACATCTTGATACCCTAACTCCGTTATTATTCCACCACTCAACTGAGACGTGGTCATGAAACGGGAGGGAAATCGTGATAGCAGACCATGCCTGACAAAGCGACGCTGATCGCGCCGATGCGCGTGGTCGCAATCCACCAATCTCAGGAGCGCGCGGTCGTCGGTCCTGAGATGGACTTCGAGTCGCTGCCCTACTACGACAAACAGCGCGGGCAGGACGTGAACCCCGACCTGCCCTATCTGGCCGAGTCAATTGCCTCTCAGCCGTTCGAAGATGCCAATTTCATCCTCAGAGCCGGCGTACACCTCCATTGGGACTTTCCCCAATTCCTCAAACGCACGAAATTCCGCGCAAGCGATCCCACCGAGTTTCCGGCGGTCCCCACACGCTGGCTGGTGAGTCGTTACGCCAAGCGCGGACGCAAACCAGACCGGCAGTGGGTTGTCGAGAGCGATGCGCTGCTGTTCGGCGAGGGCGGCGCCGCCATCCACGACGTGGCGCAGACCAGCCTAGATGCCGATATCTACTCCGGGGAGCAGCCGTTTGCCTACATCGGTGACAGCGACACGCTCGAGGCGTGGACGCAGCGGCGCGGGCGTTTGGGCGACAATTTCATCCCCTGGAAGGAGAAGCACGGCGGCCGGCCGCTGACCGCGTTGGGCTGGGGATCGCCCAGTTTCGACGTCTTCTATCCCAACTGCCGCGGCGTCTTCGGCTTTCACGATCCGGTCGGCACGCGCGACCACCGCTACCGGGTCATCGGCTGGTACGGCGACCTGAATGACGATTACTGGTTGAACTACCTGCGTCTGCGCAGCGGCGATTGGGGTCTGCAAGACATCGACGCGCTGACGCATCTCGACGCCGAACACAAGCGTACGCTTAAGCGCGAGCGCGTCGCCAAGCTGTTGCGCGACGACCTCGGTGTGGTGTTGCCGGCAGAAGACGCCCTCAGCAGCGAGGAGCTCGTCCTGGCGGCGCAGTGGGAGCGGATGGTGTGCTGCGGAGAGGCGCAGTGGTTGGACGCCGCGCTCCTCGACCCGAACGACGTCCTCTACGCGATGGGCAATTCGCCCACCGAGGCGCTGTCCGCGTTGATCGCAGAAAAAGCGACGCATGAGCAGGGACGTCCCGCCAGGGCCAGGCTGGAAGACAGCCTGGCTGCCATCCTGATGGGAGACCGCCTGAAGAGCCTGAAACTCGACATCGGACCGAAGTTCCGCGAGTTCCGCCACGCCGACGAATTTGTCGGCAGCGACGGCGGCGTGCAGTGGGTCGTCGAGAAGGTGGACGACAACCCGACCAAGCAGCCGCCTGGTGAGTACAACCAGGAGCAGCGGCCGGCGTCTCCCCTGCCGCCTTCCATCTTTCCCCTCTTGAACACCCTCAACACGGCGCAGCGCGCCTACGACGCGACGGCGCGCGAGCTGGAGAGCCAACAGTTCCAACTGTACACCGACTGGTATCGCTATATGCACGCCTCGTATCCGCCGCCCGGCGAAACGGAGGAGTACGTCGAAGTCAGCGATTTGCTGGCGGCCATCGAGCGGGGATCGCTGGCGGCGGTCAAGAAGCTGAAGTGGGCTCTGGGCGAGGCGGCCGACGGTCACGCGACCGGCCTGGCTGCCGGCATCGCCGATGCCAAGGCGGCGCTTGAAGAGGCCCTCCATCGGCTCAATACGGAAGTGAAAAACGATCCGACCATCGTCGAGCAGTTCCACTGGGAGGTTCAGCGCCGCCCGGCTGCGCGCTTCTGGGAACCGGCGTCGCCGGCGCTGGTCGTGGCGATTCCGCGCCGCGGCGGCGCGGCCGGGCTGGTCGCCGAGAATGACGCGGCCGCTGACTTCGGCGAGCTCAGTCGAGCCGACGCCGCGCTGCAGCCGCCGCTGACGTGCCAGCTGTTTTCTGCTCCGCGCGCCAGCTTCGACGCCGGTCGCTTTGCCCTCAATGCGCTGCTCAACGCGGACAGCATCACCTGGACGCTGCCGCAGACGCCGCTTTCGACCGACCTCCCGATTTTCCGCGGCGAGTGGCAGGTTGAGGTGTTTCCGGTGGCGACCATGCACTCGGTGACCCGGTCGTCTGGCGTTTACGATCCGCGCTTCATCCTGACCAACTACCTGTTGGGCGAAAACGAGCCTGACGTGGACGACCACCCCGATCTGACCAGCCCGCTGGCGCTGGCGAAGGCAGGCAGCATCTACGCCGGCTCGACCTACGTCAATCAGAAGCTGGACGACCGCTACCGCGGGCTGCTGCAGCGCTTTCGGGAGCTGCAGGAGGCGCGGCGCAAGACGCTCCAGGGGCAGGCAGCGACATTCGACGCCCAGGCGAGTGCGGCCTCCACAGCCGACGCGGCGGCGCAGGCCGGCGACGATGCGCGCGCCGCAGCCGCGCAAACACGGCGTGAGATGGAGGAATTGGCCGCGACGCTGGCGAACGCCGAGATGGCTGAAAATTTCCTCGACGGCCACGACCTGCTGGTCGTCACCCTCAACGGCTTCAACGCCGCGCTGCTCCAGCGCCACACGAGCATCCAGCTCAACCCGGCCGATCCGCTGGGCTTTGCCGAATACAAGGCGTTCGCCCAGGATGTGGCAGCGACGCTGGCCGGCGGCTTGAAGGGTGTGTCTCCTGATCCGCACGCTGCGTTCATGCCGATCCGCAGCGGCGGGCTGCGCATCATGACGCTGCGCCTGGTTGATCGCTTCGGCCGCTTCACCGATCTGACGCCAGAGGACGTGGTGACCGCGCTGCCGATGGAGGTTCCGGGGCATGGCGATTGGGTGCGGCTGCCGCCGCGGCTGGCGCAGCCGGCCCGCTGGAATTTCCGCTTCTTGCAGGCGACGCAGGTCGCGACGCCAGGCGCCGACCCGACCGAAAGCCAGAGCCACCGCGCCAGCTCGCCTGTTCACGGCTGGATCATCCCCAATCTGCTCGACCAGAGCCTCGATTTCTTCGACCCGCACGGCCGCCGGCTGGGCGCATTGCGGGCGATCGAGGAGCAAAGCTTCTGGGATGGCGCGGCACTGAGTACGCTGCCGCTGCGCCTGCGCCAAATCGTCGAGTGGCTGCTCGCCGCGGACCAAGAAGTGGAGCCGGGCCAGTCCAGCGATGACGTCCATTTCCTCGCCGAGTTCATCGAAGACATCGAAGAAGCGCTGGACAACATCCACCCTGACGACCGCGAAGGACAGTCCGCTTTCTCCGTGCTGATGGGGCGGCCGTTGGCCGTCGTGCAGTTCGGCGTGGCGCTGGAGTTGAAGGGGCTGCCCGCGGTCAACAACGGTTGGTCAGCGTTGTTCGACGCGATCCAAAACGCGCAGCATGTGACCGACGGCTTCGACGAGGTGCAGTTCTATTACCGGCTGGGCGAATACCGGCAGCGCAACGACGGTCTGGTCGGCTGTTGGGGCATCGAAGCGGACGGCGTGCTCTCCGCAGCGTTCAGCGTCAACGATTCGGTCTCGGCCGCCATCGAGCAGGCAGCCGTGCAGAGCCTCCAGGGGGAGTATGCGGAACGCGCACAGAAGGACGCGGCCCAGGCCGCAGATGTCCGCCAGTGGATCGATCTCAAGAACGAAGAATGGCAGATCTACGACCCGCAGGGTCGCACACTGTTCGAGTTCTTACTGGAAGAGCAGGATGAGACGGTCAAGAAGCAGGACATCATCCAGCCCTACGTGCGCGAGGGCAGCCGGGTGTGGGATATGCTGGTCGAGCGCGGCTGCCTGGTGGAAGAAGTCCCGTTCAGCCGCATCCGCCACTACGCTGAGGAGTCCCAACTGAGCATCAGCGCGGCCGAGGAGATGCAGCAGTTCGTCGCCCTGCTCGACCCGCACGGCCTGGTGCATCTTGCCAGCGGCATTCAGCCGGTCAAGACCATCCAACTGCCGGAACGCTTCACCAAAGAGGCGCTCGGCCGGATCGAAATGGAGTTTCTGACCGCGCCGGTGCTGACGCCCGAACGCGAACTGCATCTTGCGCTGCCCAAAGAGCAGGGATTTGCCTGGTCGTGGCGCGAGGCCAACCGCTGGCCTGCCAACGGCGCGGCGCAGGACTCGGAACTCAGCGACCAGAACGGCCAGCCCCTCGCCACGACGGAAATTGCCGAACAGGACATCAGACCGTTTCAGACGGTCGCCTTTTTCCCGGAGCGCTTTGTGCTGCGCGAAGGGCAACTCGTATTGAAGCACAGAACCGAGCAACCAACCGACGATCCCAAGGAGCACTAAACGATGGCGAACGACACACCTTGCCTCCACCTGCCGCTGGACGAAATTCGCTATGTAGAAGGAACGGCCCACGCGCCAAACGTCGGCGGCAGCGGCCGCGACGCCATCGTGCACGGCAATCCGCAAATTCTGCACGACCCGACGCTGGGGACGTGCCTGCGCTTCGACGGCGACGGCGACTACATCGAGCTGACCGACCTCTCGGCGCTGACATTGGCGCAGGGGATGACGGCGATGGCGTGGGTGCGCTTCGAGGACACGCCGTATTTCAGCCGCATCTTCGACCTCAACGTCGCGCAAGACCAGAAATCCAAGATCATCTGGGCCGGCAACGAGGCGCGTTCACAACACCTGGCGTTCGAGATCAACGGGACCCGCTTTCGGGTCGAGAACGGCGTTGCGCTGGGGCAGTGGCGTCACTTCGCCTTTGTCTACGATCCGGCTGGCAAGGTCTCGATCATGATGGACGGCACTGTTGTTTTCAGCACAGCGGTTTCGCTCGACATCGCCAGCACGGCCTGGCAGACGGGATACCTCGGCAAGAGTTCCTGGGCGGCCGACAGCCTGTTCCGCGGCGCGCTGGCGCATTTCCGGCTCTACAACCAGCCTCTCGCGCGCGCCGAAGTGAACGAACTGATGATCAGCGACAAGGGCGCGATGGCCTACTATCGGGAAACGACGCTGCTGAAGGTCGAGCTTTACACCGTTCGCGACGACGACCACCAGCCGATTCTGTACGTCGAGGCGGCCAACCGGGGGGAGCCGCTGGAGGTGAGCCTGACCAATCCGGGGGACAAGCCGGTGGCGTTCAAGCCGTTCGACGCGCCGACGGCCGACGACTTCCACGTCCAACTGCGCTTCCGCCGCAACGTCATCGCCCCCAACGTGCTGCGGGCGCTGCAGTCGGACAAGAGCGTCGTCATCGAAGGCTGGCGGCACGCCGCGGGCACGACGCCCGACGGGCGCGAGGATTTCATTTCGTTTGTCAAGACGGAGGCGCCCTTCGCGTTGAACAAAGGCGAAGCGTGGCGCATCCAGATTCCCAACTTCAGCGCCGCGGCGCAGGGCGGTGCGCGCAACACACGCGTCCAGGTGCGTTACCGCACCGAGCCGCAAGACCCCGGGTCGGTCGTGCGCCACATGGAAGTGCAGAGTCACCTGGGCCTCAAGACGATTCCCCTCATCGCCCGCTTCCGCGATTCCAACACCCTCCTCAACAACGGGCTGACGAGCAACGAGTTGACGCTCGAAGTGGTCTACACCAGCGACACCGGCAGCGTCCGCCTCGATGAGGCCAGCAAGTTCGAGCTGATCATTGACGACGAGCTGTTGGAAACCATAGAAAATGGCAAAGTGAAATCGGTCAGCAGCCTGCAAGCCACGTCTCAACCCGATTGGTTGGAACCTCAGCCAGTGGCTGACGGCATCGGCCATAAAACGATTGCTATCAAGGTCAAGGCACGTGAAGGTGCGGCCTCAGCGTCCCTGTTGGAAGTGAAACGCGATCATTCGCTGACCTTCGCACTTTCCAACTGGGTGACCAACAAGCCCTCCGGCACGTACAACATTCTGCTGCGCTACGAAAACATCCCCGGCTATTGGGATGGGGCGTGGGTGCTGCCAGTGCAGTTCAGCCCGCTGCTGCTGCGCAGCGACAAGATCGGCATCGGCACCGATGACCCCAGCGCCGACCTGGAGATCCGCCGCGATGCAAAGGGTGCGCTGGGGCCGGTGCTGCGGCTGAACAACTTCGGCGGCGGCGCAGGGGCCGGCGGCGCAATTGAGTTCAACAGCTACAACGTGGGCAAGCGGACAGTCACCGCGGCTGATGGCGCGGTTACCGAGGTGTGGCACGATCCCGCATTTCGCATCCAGAGCGTTGACGACGGCAAGGGCCGGGATGACCTCGCCTTCTCCAGCAAAAAAGAGGCGAGCGGCGCAAGCGAGCTGCAAGAAAGAGTGCGTATCACAGCGGAGGGCCGGATCGGCATCGGCACCCCGACACCGGCTGCGGCGCTCGATGTAAAAGGCGACGCACAGATCGGCGGGAGTGTCAAAGCCACCGGTCGCATACAAGACGCGACGGGCTTCGTGATGCCGGTTGGCGCAATCCTACCCTATGGCGGTCGCACGAAGCCGGATGGTTGGTTGCTTTGTGAAGGAATCGAAATCAAACGCGAAGTCTATCCTGACCTGTATGATGTGTTAAAAAACCCGGACAGACCAGACGATCCCGTTAAAGTGCCGGATCTGCGCAGCCGGTTCATTGTGGGGGCAAATCCTCAGAACGCAAAATACAGCCTTAATCAAACTGGAGGCAGTGAAGCCCATACGTTGACCGAGCTAGAAATGCCAGCTCATGGTCACAAAGTGAACCCTGAAGGATATCACCAATTCGCGCAAGCCAACATCCATTATGACGGCGATCCCTCATGGGGCGCCGAAGACAAAACAGTATTTGTGCCTGGCGACGAGAAGTCTAAGCAACACCCCGATTTTATCAGGCCAACAGGCGGCGCGAAAGCGAACGATGACGTTTGGATGGGAGCCACCCAACCCCACAACAACCTCCCGCCGTATTACGCCCTGACCTACATCATCAAGTATTGAAGGTGGCTTGATATGCCGACGGATGCGCGCAGTTCAACAACATCGGGAATCTTCAGCCGGTTTCTGAATCGAAAACGCGCCCTGGGAGGGGTTGATTTTAGCCTCCAGGGCGAGGCGGTCAGCCGGCTGCAGTCGTTCAACCTGGCCGGCATGGACTACCAGGGACAGGTTTCCAGCGGCTATGGTCACGAGGGTGTGAGGGTCAATCTTGGCGCGCAACTGAGCATTTTCGACTTCATCTTTCCTTTGATCCCCTTGCCCGGCTTGCGCGCGGATGCCACGCTGGACCTTGCCGGCAGCGGACTCAAGGAGCATTTCGTTCTCATACAGCGTTATCCGAAGGCGCTGGTCAAATCTCATCTGGCGCAAAACCGGCAAACGGGACAGTATGAGATGACACCGCGGCAGGTGTGGGGAACGAGTTCGCCGCTGTGCCTGCTGGGGCTTGAAGGCGTTTCAGGGGAGATCACCCTCCGCGCCGGCGTCCAGGCCGGTGCGGAGATTCCCTTTCCATCCTTGGGCGATGAGTTGGGCATCAACGTTTCTGCTCAGGCCGGCGCTTCTGGCGCGCTCACCGGCAAATTCATCCGCTTGAGCGGAGCCTATACCGGGGCGTTTCCCAGTCCTGCAGATGATAATCTGGCACTCCAGTCCAGGCTGGAGCAAATCGTTGAATACCTTTTCAGCCACACGGACAGACCCTTGCTTAAGCAGCAGATTGACGACTGGATCGCCGATATGATCGCCAACTGGCTGCAAGCCAAGCAGTCGTTGGCCGGCCCGCAAGGGCCTACCCAGGCCAGCCGTACACCTATCCTCAGGGAAAGAAAGCGAGATTTTGTCAAAAGGCAACTCTCAAGAATACCCCTGGGGCGCGTCAGTGACGATATTCAGACAGTATTGAATGAAAGGGTGTTTTCGATTGTCAATCTGGAACTGCGGCTGCCGTGCTTCTCAGACCTGCTCACCAGATGGCAAGCGCAGCCTTCCACTGCGAGCCTCTTGGATAAACTGGATCAACTCAGAACCTACATCCTTCAACTTCCCCCGCAGGCTTTGCCGCAAGCAGAGAAAATTGCTGCTCTCAGGCAGATTCAAACCTATGTAATCTTATTGAAGAAGAGCTACAGTCGGATCGAGCCGCGCTCTGTGCCCGGATTCGTTTCGGCCGACCAAAGCTTCTTTCACCTGTTCTCTTTCGCCGGAGGGGCAGAAGCCTCCGCTGGGGCGTCGGCCGAAGCCAGCCTGCAGACGCCCACCATCCCCGTGGCAAACATCACTATCCAGGCGTCGGCAGGGACAGGCGCGTTGGCAGGAGCCAGGGTGGATATGCAGCGCATCGCCTACCGCTATCAGTCCCGCCTGGATGGCGGCGCCTTTCCACTGTTCTTCACCCAGGACACCTGGATCACCTACCGGCGGACCCGCGCTTCGGTGGAGGCCTTTGCCCAGGTGGGTCTGGGGCCGTTGAGTGACGAACAGCAAGTAAGCCGTGAACTGGCGTATCAATCCATGAGCTATCTCTCGACCGCGCTCTATTGGACTCCCACAGGCCCTACCATTGTTCCCGAGCAAGGCAGCGGTCTGCGGATTGGGATGTCGGTCGCGGCGCGGCGGCTCATTCGCTATGCCAGGGCAGCAGGCCAGCGTCTGACCCAGATATCCGATCCTATCTGCAGAGGCTTGTATATTACGGACGCGCAGTTTGGTCAGCTCATGGCTGGGGCTGACCTGGGCAGTCTCGATGAAAATCAGAAAGGGTTCCCAGCCTACCTCTTCCTGGAAGCCGCGTTTGCCTTTCCCGACGATCTTCGCATTGACCTCAAGGAAAACCGCGCAGAACCCAAATCCACCGGACATGGGCGAATGCTGCAAGACCGCCAGCTTCTCAACAGCCGGCTGCAATCCCTGCGCGTGCGGATCCGGATTTCTGATGCCGAAACGAACGAAACGCCGCTTTTCAAACTCGGTTTCCCGGTCATCAACTCTCGAATCAATGTGGACTTGTCCAGGGTGCGCGGCGCCGGACAGGAAGGAATGTTCGACTACTACGTGCACTGGTTCAGCAACCCGACCCTGAATTCCGATCCCGCTGCAGCCTTAGCCGCGCAGGAAACAGCCATCCCCCCCGTCGTCCTGCTTCATCAATAGAAACGGTAAGAACGATGATCTTCGACAAACCAGATCCAATTGAGAAACTCAAGCATTTTCTTGGGGATCATTTTCCGCCGCCAGAAAAGACCGAGGATGTCCAGGGAATCCAGTTTGCCCCCTGCGCCGTCGCGGACTTTGCCGCCTTGTTCAGCGGACTGACCGGCGAGTCCATCGCAGACTATCTCCCTGCGGAATACACCCAGGTCGCGCAAGGGCTGCAGATTACCAGCCTGCAAGCCATCCAGGAGGACGACCCCCAGCGGGGCTTACGCTTGACGATGCCTGACAGCGGGTTGTACCAACTGGAGTTCGCCGTTGTCTGGACGGCGCCCTGGACGATCGCGGATGTGATCGAAATTCGGGATTCCTTCATTGCCTTTACGATCACGTTCTCCCAGGAAAGCGGCCTTTCGGTTTCGGCCGTGATCGGATCGGGAAAGATCAAGTTTTTCGATTACCACCTGGATCTGGAAGTCTCCGTGCATGTGCCGTCCTTTTTGATCGAAGCCCGCCTGAAGACCGATCAGGATACCACAGGCGCTGCCCCGGCCGGGATGGCGGAAAACTACCTGGGATCGCTGAAGAAGGCCAGCGCAGACGCCATTTTCATCGAAGATATCCGGTTTTCGGCCGCTCCCTTTCTACAGAGTTACCTCCTGCATCTGTCAGTTGATAACGTGCTGGACCTGCACGACAAATTCAGGGTGGATCGCTTCCAGGCGGAGATCAGCTATCGCGGGGGCGCTGGCGCCGCCGCCGACTACGCTATCCTCGCCTATACGGACCTCGAGATTGGTTTTGCCCAACACCCTTTGATCATCAGCCTGAGCGCTGCGCTGGTGAAAGAGGGGAGCACCTCCCGCTGGGGATTTTCCGGCAGCACCGCCCATCCGGTCACGCTCAACGAGATCATGGACGACTTGGCGAGCCTCTTCGGCGCAGGCAACCCGTATCATCTGCCCGATTTCATCGCCAACACCACCCTGACCCACCTGGGGCTGGCCTTCGACGTGGTGAGCGGCGCAGCCAGCGAGCAGGACTACACGTTCACCTTGGGCCTGGACCTTCCGCTGGCAGAGCGCACAGTCCAACTGGAAATCTACGCCCATTACCGGAAAACGGGCAGCGCGTACGAACTCGAACTGACCGGCGCGCTCTCCCTGGACGGCTTTCAACTTGCTGTGGCCTTCGCGAAATCCGCCGACGGGCATGGGAAATCGGACACCCTGATCCTGGGCAGCCTGCAGACGCCGCTCAAGCTCGACTCCAGCGATCTCATTCGCGCCATCGCCCCCAGCCTGGCCGGCGACGTGCCGATCAACGTAGACATCGAACTGCTGGGACTGCTGCTCGCCATGCACAGCGGCGGTTCGACTGAGTTCGCCGAAGTCAGCGCGCAGCCCCAGCTCCCTGGTCCGAGCGGCGCAACAGCCCAGCAGCCTGCATCCGCAGCAGTCCAGCGCGAGTACCTGTTCCGCCTTTCGTTTAATATCAACGTTGGTCTGGACGGGCTGCCCCTGATCGGCACGATGTTGAAAGACGTGCACTTCAAGGACGGGCAACTGCTGGCCGCCAGCCGCGACTGGCAGAACGCGCAGATCGGCGA
>NZ_UETR01000061.1:0-14144 GCF_900491745.1 Candidatus Amarolinea aalborgensis
AGCGACAAGAATGCCCAGCGCGCGCAGCGTGCCATCCGACATATTAGCGGCCAAAAACCGCCACGGAAACTCTGAACCAGCGACTGCCTGACCAAACTCAATCGTTTCTTTGGGTCCTAGAACCCGGTGTTCAACCCGGCGTACGCCCGGGACAATTTTGCCGAGGTATTCTTCGATGCGCTGCTTGGTCGCAGGGTTCTGGGCCGTCAACTGCGCTAAGACGCCGGCCAGGTTACTCCCATCGCGTGCCAGAAGCTTACCGGAATCGGGGGACTGTAAGTCACGGATGCGATCGGGATTCAGGCTGTAGAAACCCATGTTAGAAAATGCGTCATAGAGAGGACGGAATTCGGGTAACCCCGAGGCATTGACCAGGTAGAGCCGATCAGACGAGACGGCAGGGGCTGTCTTGCTGCTTACAGAGGTGAGGTTACCGTTCTCGACACGGAAGTGACGCCCACTCGCCCCGTAGATGAAACATTCTTCCTGCTGAACCTCATACCCTCCTCCGCGTTGTGAGCCAATGCGAAAGGCGTAATGGCCGTTCTCCCCACTCCGCAGGCAAAAACTCAGGCGCATCCCAAAATGCGTGGGATGTCCACCCGACCTGCGGCGCACGTCATTGATCCCTCCGCGGTCACGCAGCGCGTGGTCCAGCGACGTCCGCAGCGCATCGGCCACAAAGCGCAGCGCATCCAGGAAATTGCTCTTACCGGCGCCGTTGGGGCCGACGAGAAAAGTCAGGGGCCCCAGCTGAACATCGCAGGCCGCAATACTCTTGTAGTTCTTGAGCACGACCCGTCGCAGAAAGGTTGAGTCTCGCATGGTGTCACTTCTTCCCTCGTTCCCAGCGCTCGCGCCAGTCACGGTCAACGTACATCGCACCGAAATCCGGCTCGCGCGTAACCGGGCGCTGCATGTATTTTACCATACAGCGCGCCGACCGCTGTGCTCGCAGATTGGCCGCTACGCGCCCATTCTGGATGCTAAGTGTCGAGTGCAAACCAGATGTGACTACTACGATGAAAATAAGCCAGTTGAAAACCCAGAAGCAAGGCTTGAACCACCACAAAGCCGTGTTTGGCAAAGACTGCCAGCCAGTCGTCAACGGTTTTGAACTGAAAAGGCAGATTGATCTGCTGCAAACCACCTATAACGACATTGCCAAAGTAATCGAGAAACATCAGGTAACCTAGCTGATCCGAGGGTGCCATCGCTACGAACTCGCCTAAGAGCGCGTCGTGCGCCAGGGCCGCGCTCAGGCCAACGAGGTTTGACGGCAGCGCATAGCACTCCTCTTCAACCACGACACGTCGCGCCACCCGTCGCATTCCGGACAAAGCAGAAGATAGATTGGCAGGATCAATATGATGCAGCGTCGAAAGGGTTAGAACTGTGTCGAAAGACCGGTCTGCAAACGGCACAATATCGGGTTTTTCTATACGCACAAAAGGCAACTTACGGACTTCCGTGTCTCGGTAATCGAGTATATCGGTCAGGCCTACCTGGTACCCCTGACGGTGGAGCAGTCCAGCCAATGCTCCATCACCACACCCAAAGTCTAGCACTCGCCTGCCCACGAGCCACGGCTCGACATGAGCGAACCGCATCAACGGCTTCACGTCGCGCTTGTAGTGACGGTACGCTTGGGTGAACCAGAAGCTGGGCTCGTCGGTTCTGAGGATGCGGGCCTGGATATGCCTCAGCGCAGCCGTGAATTCAGCCTCGCTCTGGCAGGTCTCAACGAGCTGCTGGAAAATGGATCCTACCATCGCGTGGAGTTCGTTGGCATGATGCGGCATCCTATCGCAGTAGCTCTGTCTGATGGCCTTCTCAGCAAAGGCCACGACGTTCGAGTTGCCACAAAGACGAGCGAACTCTCCGCTGTGCTCCATACGTGACCTCTTCTCCTCCCGACGCACCGTATTGACTTCCTTCACCTGGCGCTGAAGGCTGACTCAGGCTGGTTCTCCTGCTCGTGCCAGCAGTTCGGCGAAGTCATAATTCACGCTCGTCACGCCAAAATCGGGCTCACGCCGGAACGGCCGGCGCAGATAGTGAACCCGATGGGTATGATGGTCGAAAAATTCGACAATCGCCAGAATGTAATCATCCGGCTTGTTGAGCGAGGTGAGAATTTCATTCTTGGTCACGGTGATGGTCTGCGCGCCGCTGATGCGACCCTTGACCTCGATCAAGCGCAGATGACCGCGGCGCGGGTCGCGGCTTTCGATGTCATAGCCAAGATGCTCCAGCTCGCGATCAGTTGGGTCGCAGCCGAGTCGGCGCTCAACCTCCATCACAATCGCGCGGGCCGCCGCGGCCGCGGCCTGCGTATCCGCCGACGGCGCGGGGCTAGGCGCCGGTTGGCCGCTCACGCGGGCAAGCAGTCCGATAGGTACCACCACCAACCCGCCGAGCACCACCGGCGGCAGGGCTGAAATCTGCGCTTCCAGATCGAGCTGCTCCGTGCGCTTCTGCAGGCGCACCTCCAGCTCGTCGGCGCGGCGGCGGGCTTCCAGGGAGTTCAGACGGGCGTTGGGCCGGCCGGCCTGCTCCTGCAGCTTCAGATCCTCCGCGCGATGATCCCAGTAGCCGATCTCCTTGGTCAGGCGGTCCTTGACCGCGGCGCGGGTCTTTTCGATCCAGGCCAGGCGCCGGCCGCGCACTTCCTGCACATGCCCTGGCACCATGTGGCCGATCGCGTGCGCCACGGCCTGCCTTTCCAGATCGCGCGTGATCCAGGCACACTCTGGCCGCTCGATCAGGGTTTGCACGTCCGGTTCGTCGGCTCGCAGCGGACGATAATCGAGATACGGCGCATAGTGCAGGTGCCGCGCCTGGCCCGCGGCATCCAGCTCGACGTACAGCATCTGCTTCGAGATTACGCGGCGCTCGCCGCCCGGCGTCACACTGGCGTCCTGGATTGCGTGCTGGAGATAGAAGAGCACGCGGGGCGCCGTCCCGAGATCGCTTTCGTCAACCAGGATCGTCCCCCGGCGCAGCAGGTCGCGCTGGCGCTCCAGCAACAGGTCGAGCGTGGCGTCGAGCAGCGGGTGACCGGGGCAAACAAAGGCTGCCAGCGGCTGACCCTGCGGCGACACGAGCGACTTCTCGAAGGCAATGCGCTCGTAGCGCGGCAGCACCGGTTCGCCCGTCCCAACCTGACGATCGCGGTTGCGCACTGGCCCGGGCACGTGGGTGACCTCGTAGCGCCGCGGCTCGCGCTGACGGAGCGTGCCGCCGAGCAGCTTGAACGCTTCAAGGAAGAAGGACTCGATGTAGTGCGGCTGCAGGCGGCGGGCCTCCGCGCGATCCATCTCTTCACGCACCAGGGCCACCCGGCCGGCATCCATGATCTCATGCACGAGCGCCCGCTCCGCCAGCAGGTTCTCGATCTGGGTGCGATCAACCGCATCAGCGATGACGTGGGTCAGGCGTGCGCGCACCTCGGGCCGTTCGCCGTAGCGGATCGCCTCGATCAGCAGGTCGCGCAACGGCTTACCCTCGAACTGCAATTTACCGAGCACATCGAAGACCTGGCCGCCGAGCGCCTGGCGCGCCTGCTCGAGCTTTTCCAGCAGGGTGCGGTAGACATCCCCCTCGCGGGTTTCTTCCGCCACCAGGTTCCACAGGTGGCAAACCTCGGTTTGGCCGATGCGGTGAATCCGGCCAAAGCGCTGCTCCAATCGGTTGGGATTCCAGGGCAGGTCGTAGTTGATCATCAGATGCGCGCGCTGCAGGTTGATGCCCTCGCCGGCGGCATCGGTGGCCAGCAGCACCTGCACTTCGGGGTCGTGGCGGAACGATTCCTGGGCCTTCAGGCGCTCCTCGCGGCCCATGCCGCCGTGGATTATGACCACCGCCTCGCGGCGGCCAAGCAGCGTCGTGATACGACTCTCCAGGTAGCTGAGCGTGTCGCGGTGCTCGGTGAACAGCACCAGTTTCTGGCGCGGCGACGGCGCCGGCTTGGGGATGGGGCCGGCCGTGTAAGACGCCCGTTCGTCGGCCAGGCGGTTGGCGATACTGGCGGGCGTGAAGATCTCGCTGAGCAGGCTGGCCAGCTCGCGCCACTTCGTGTCCGTGCCGCTGCGGCGAACGGCGAGGGCCAGCGACTCCAGGCCCTTCAGGGTCTCAATCTCGGCTTTCAACTCGGCGATGGAGCGCGCGGCCGTCGCCTGGTCAAGGATCTCCTCCTCGACCACAGCCACTTCGTTGTCCGGCGCATCTTCCAGGTCTTCGAAGTCCTCTGGGCTGCGAATAAAATCCTGTAAATCCTGTGAATCCTGTCTACTATTTATCCCGGCGCCGCGCTGCAGCACTTCCAGCTCACGCAGGCGGCTTTCCAATCGCTCATGCCGCCGGCGCAGCGATTGGTAGATCGCCTCGGGCGACGAAGCGAGCCGCCGCTGCAGGATGGTAAGCGCAAAGCCGATGGTGGCGCGCTTGTCCTTCTGCAGCGCATCGGCGCGGTTGAACTCCTCGCGCACGTAGTCGGTCACCGCCCTGTAGAGGTGGGTCTCGGCCGCTGAGAGCTTGTAGGGCGCCGTGTAAGCGATTCGCTCCGGGAAGAGCGGCGTGCCGTCGAACTTCAGCAGGTTTTCCTTCACCATCCGGCGCATCAAGTCGGAGACGTCCACCTGGTGCACGCCATCGCGAAAGCGGCCCTCGAAGCGGTCGCCGTCGAGCAGCGCCAGGAAGAGCTGAAAGTCCTCCTCCTTGCCGTTGTGCGGCGTCGCGGTCATCAGCAGGAAGTGGCGCGTCAAGGTGGCGAGTAACTGGCCGAGCTTATAGCGTTTCGTGTATTTGATTTCGCCGTTGAAGAAGGTGGCGGAGAGCTTGTGCGCTTCGTCGCACACCACCATATCCCAGCGGCAGTCGGCCGCCTGCAGCTTCTGCTGCACATCAGGGTCGCGGGCGAGTTTGTCGAGGCGCGCGATGACCAGGTTGTTCTCCAGGAACCAGTTGCCGGTGCGCGCCGCTTCGAGCTTGTCGTTGGTGAGGATGTCGAACGGAAGATGGAAACGCCGGTAGAGCTCGTCTTGCCATTGCTCCGCCAGGCTGCCTGGACACACAACCAGGCAGCGCTGTAGGTCGCCGCGCACGATCAGCTCCTTGATGAGCAACCCCGCCATGATGGTCTTGCCCGCCCCGGGGTCATCGGCCAACAGGAAGCGCAGCGGCTGGCGCGGCAGCATCGCTTCGTAGACCGCGGTGATCTGATGGGGCAGCGGCTCAATCAGCGATGTATGCACCGCCAGCAGCGGGTCGAAAAGATGGGCCAGGCGGATACGGTGCGCCTCCGAGACGAGCCGAAAGAGGCGCCCATCGCCGTCGAAGCTCCACGGCCGGCCCTGTTGGACCACCTCCAGTCGCGGTTCGTCGTGGCGAAAGAGCAGCTCGTTGGCGACGCGGCCGCTCGGCTCCTTGTAGGTCAGCTCAATCGCCTCGGAGCCGAACCATTGCACGTTGACCACCGTGACCAGGGCATCGGGCACGATACCGCGCAACGCGGCGTTGGGCTGAAGTTGTTCGAGTTGGCTCATGCGGACAGGCTCCAATGGGCGGCTGACCAGACATGAGGCCCATTATACCGGGATCACATCGTTCGTGCAATCTGTCGCGGCCAAGACTGCCTGTTTCAAGGCCCAAAAACCCGACTTCTCAAAGAAGTCGGGTTTTTAGCTTATATACCGGTCGGCCGCCGGCGCCGTGGCATCGCCCCCAGGCTTGACCATTTCTTAACACGGTCCCTGCCTTTCTTGTCCGCCATTTGACGCGCGTCAGGTGTACAGTAGAGACAGCGTCACGGTCAACGGCCGCGCCGTCTGCTTGAGCAGGACGTGATTTGTGGAGGTGTCTCGATGGGCGATCTCGCATTTGTGGGCCTGGCGCTGATCTTCTTCGCCGCCAGTTGGGGCTTCGTGTGGATGTGCGACCGGCTGAAAGGAGGCGGCGCATGAGCCTGATGGTTGTGGCCCTGGGTCTGATCACACTGGCGCTGCTGATGTATCTATTCGTGGCGCTGTTGAAACCGGAGAATTTCGGATGAGTACGTTGGAATGGCTTTTGCCAATTGTCTACCTGGCTGTCCTGCTGCTGCTCGTCAAGCCGCTGGGCGGGTTCATGGCGCGCGTCTACAGCGGGCAGCGGACGTTTCTGCACCCCGTGCTGGCGCCCGTCGAGCGCCTCTTCTATCGCACCGCGGCCGTGAACCCCGACGCTGAGATGACCTGGAAGTCGTACGCCGTGACGATGCTGGTCTTCAACCTGCTGGGGTTCCTGGCCGTCTATGCGCTGCAGCGGCTGCAGGGATTCCTGCCGCTCAACCCGCAGGGGCTGGCCGCGGTGGCGCCAGATTCGTCCTTCAATACGGCGGTTAGTTTTGCCACCAACACCAACTGGCAGGGCTACGGCGGCGAAACGACGATGAGCTACCTCACGCAGATGCTGGCGCTGACCGTGCAGAACTTCGTCTCCGCGGCGACGGGCATGGCCGTGCTGGTCGCCCTGGCGCGGGGCGTGGCTCGTCACACGGCGCAGACGATCGGCAATTTTTGGGTGGATCTGACGCGCAGCACGCTCTATATCCTGCTGCCGTTGTCATTGATCCTCGCGCTGCTCCTGGTCTCGCAAGGGGTGGTGCAAACCTTCCGGCCATACCAGACTGCGAACCTGCTGCAGCCGACGATGGATGCCAACGGCCAGCGAATTACTGAGCAGACGCTGGCCGTCGGCCCCGCGGCCTCACAGGTCGCGATCAAGCAGCTGGGCACCAACGGCGGCGGCTTCTTCAATACGAACTCGGCGCACCCGTTCGAGAATCCCACGCCGCTGTCCAACTTCCTGGAACTGCTGGCGATCCTGCTGATCCCGGCTGCGCTCTGCTACACCTTCGGCAAGATGATCGGCGACACGCGCCAGGGCTGGGCCATCCTCGCGGCCATGACGCTCATCTTTGTCGTGCTTGTTGGGATGGCGGTCTGGGCGGAGCAGGGCGGCAACCCGGCGCTCACCGCCGTGGGCGTTGACCAGGCGCCAAGCGCCGCGAACCCCGGCGGCAACATGGAAGGCAAGGAGGCCCGTTTCGGCGTTGTTAGCTCCGCGCTCTGGGCCACGGCCACCACGGCCGCGTCGAACGGCTCGGTCAACGCCATGCACGACTCCTTCATGCCGCTGGGCGGGCTGGCGCCGCTGTGGCTGATTCAGTTGGGTGAGATCGTCTATGGCGGCGTCGGCTCCGGGCTGTACGGGATGCTGGCGTTCGTCATCGTCGCAGTGTTCGTCGCCGGGCTGATGGTCGGCCGCACGCCGGAATATCTCGGCAAGAAGATCGAGGCCTACGAGATGAAGATGGCCTCGCTCATGATCCTGATTCCGGTCGTGGTGGTTCTGGGGGGCACGGCCATCGCCGTCGTCAGCCCGAGCGGACAGGCCGCCATCGGGAACCCCGGTGCGCATGGTTTCAGTGAAATCCTGTACGCCTTCTCCTCGGCCGGCAACAATAATGGCAGCGCCTTTGCCGGCTTGGGCGCCAACACCCCCTTCTACAACACCGCGCTTGGCCTGGCCATGCTGTTCGCCCGTTACTGGCTCGCCATCCCGGCCCTCGCCATGGCCGGCTCGCTCGCCAGCAAGAAGAAAGTCGTCGCAGGCGCGGGGACGCTGCCCACGCACACGCCGCTCTTCATCGCCTGGCTGATCGGCGTCATCGTGATCGTCGGCGCGCTCAGCTTCGTCCCCGCGCTGGGGCTTGGCCCGATTGTCGAGCATCTGATGGTCTACGGCCACTGATAGGACAGGTATTGCGATGACGACCCAACTCAAGAAACCGGCCTCCATGCGGCGTGAGCTGTATCAACGCGCCATCCTGGAGTCGTTTGTCAAACTGAATCCGCGCGCGATGGCGCGCAATCCGGTGATGTTCGTGGTGGAAGTGGGCAGCGTGCTCACGACGCTCCTGTGGGTGCAGGCGCTGTTCGGCCGCGGCGAAGCGCCTGCTGCCTTCATCGGCGCGGTCACGATCTGGCTGTGGTTCACGGTGCTGTTTGCCAATTTCGCCGAAGCTGTGGCCGAAGGGCGCGGCAAGGCCCAGGCCGAAGCGCTGCGCCGCACACGACATCAGACCCAGGCCAAGCGGCTGCTGCAGCCTGTTGACGCAGTTCTGCGTGAGCTGCGCGCAGCCGCGAACGGCGCGCTTGCAGAGCGCCCCACCTGCCCATGTGAAACGATTTCCTCGGCCGTGCTGCGCCGCGGCGACGGCGTCCTGGTGGAGGCCGGCGACGCCATTCCGGCCGACGGCGAGGCGATCGCCGGCATTGCGTCGGTGGACGAGAGCGCGATCACCGGGGAGAGTGCGCCTGTGATCCGTGAAGCCGGCGGCGACCGCAGCGCGGTCACCGGCGGAACGCGCCTGCTCTCGGACTGGCTCCTGGTGCGCATCAGCGCGGACCCCGGCGAGGGCTTCCTCGACCGCATGATCAGGCTGATCGAAGGCGCAAAACGCCAGAAGACGCCGAACGAGATCGCCCTGAATATCCTGCTGGCCGGTTTTACCATCATCTTCCTGGTCGTGTGCGCGACCCTGCTGCCCTATTCGGTCTACAGCGTCGCGGCCGCCGGTCAGGGCGCCCCGATTACGATCACCGTGCTGATTGCCCTGCTGATCTGTCTCATCCCCACGACCATCGGCGGCCTGCTCTCGGCCATCGGCATCGCCGGCATGGACCGCCTCATCCAGCGTAACGTAATTGCCATGTCGGGCCGCGCCGTGGAAGCCGCGGGCGACGTAGATGTGCTGCTGCTGGACAAAACCGGCACGATCACGCTCGGCAACCGCCAGGCGGTGGCGTTCGTCCCGGTCAATCACACCGATCCGCGCGTCCTCGCCGAAGCCGCGCAGCTGGCCTCGCTGGCTGACGAGACGCCGGAGGGTCGCAGCATCGTCGTGCTGGCGAAGGAACAGTACGGCCTGCGCGGTCGCGCCGTCGGCGCGGGGCCTGAGACGCCGACAGGCGCGCACTTCATTCCGTTTACGGCGCAGACGCGCATGAGCGGCGTGGATCTGGATGGGACGCACATTCGCAAGGGCGCGCCTGACGCGGTAGTGGCGTATATCCAGGACTGCGGCCGGCCGGCGCCGCCCGACCTGAGACCAGCCGTAGATGAGATTGCGCGCACGGGCGGCACGCCGCTCGTGGTGGCCCGCAATGGCGAGGCGCTGGGCGTCATCCACCTGAAGGACATTGTCAAGGGCGGGATGCGGGAACGCTTCGCGCAGCTGCGGCGGATCGGCATCAAGACGGTGATGATCACCGGCGACAACCCGCTGACGGCCGCCGCCATCGCCGCGGAAGCGGGGGTGGATGATTTCCTGGCGCAGGCGACGCCCGAAGCGAAACTCAAGCTGATTCGCGAATACCAGGCTGGCGGCCGCCTGGTGGCGATGACGGGCGACGGCACGAACGACGCGCCCGCGTTGGCCCAGGCCGACGTCGCCGTGGCGATGAACACCGGCACGCAGCCCGCGCGCGAAGCCGCTAACATGGTGGACCTGGACAGCAACCCAACCAAGTTGATCGAGATCGTCGAAATCGGCAAGCAGCTGCTGATGACGCGCGGCGCGTTGACCACGTTCAGCATTGCCAACGACGTCTCCAAATACTTCGCCATCATCCCGGCCGCGTTCGTCTCGACTTACCCGGCGTTGGCCGCGCTCAACTTTATGCGCCTGACCTCCCCGACCAGCGCCATCCTGTCGGCGGTGATCTTCAACGCCCTGATTATCGTCGCGCTGATCCCACTGGCGCTGCGCGGCGTGGCCTATCGGCCGGCGCCGGCCGCTCGTCTGCTGCGCGATAACCTGTTGATCTATGGCGTGGGCGGACTGATCGCGCCGTTCATCGGCATCAAGCTGATTGATATGCTGCTGACATTCCTGAATTTGGCGTAGGAGGCGACATCCATGAAGGGCGCGGAATTGACGAGAACATATATCAGGCCGGCCGTCGTGCTGTTGGCCCTGTTTACGCTTCTGACCGGGCTCGTCTACCCGCTGGCGGTGACCGGCCTGGCCCAAGCGGTATTCCCGATCCAGGCCAACGGCAGCCTCATGGCACACAATGACCGGATCGTTGGCTCGGCCTTGATTGGCCAGCCGTTCGATGATCCCCGCTACTTCTGGGGCCGCCCGTCGGCCACGGCGCCCTTCCCCTACAACGCCGCGGCGTCGTCCGGCTCCAACTTCGGGCCGAGCAATCCCGCGCTGATCGCGGCCGTGCAGGCGCGCATCGCCGCGCTGCGGGCTGCCGACCCAGGCAACACCCTGGCGGTTCCGGGCGATTTGGTGACCGCCTCTGCCAGCGGCCTCGATCCGCACATCAGCGTGGCCGCGGCGCTCTACCAGGCGCCGCGCGTGGCGCGGGCGCGCGGCCTCACGTCCGAAGCCGTCGCGCAGCTCGTGGCACAGCAGACTGAAGGCCGCCAGCTTGGGTTCCTGGGCGAGCCGCGCGTCAACGTGCTGAAGTTGAACCTGGCGCTGGATGGGGTAGAATAGGCCACAGAGGATCAATCCGAGCCACCGTCAATCGCGTGCAGAGGACTCCAGTGTCTGAAGAACACGTCCGCCCCAACCCCGACAGTCTCCTGGCCCACGTACAGGCGGAAGAAGCGCGCCAGGCGCGCGGCAAGTTGAAGATCTTCTTGGGCTACGCCGCGGGCGTGGGCAAGACTTTCGCCATGCTCGAAGCTGCGCACCAGCGCCGGGCCGAGGGGGTGGATGTCGTCGTCGGGTACATCGAAACCCACAGCCGGGCCGAGACGGAAGCGTTGGTCTCGCACCTGGAGGTCATCCCGCGGCGCGGGGTGACCTATCGAACGGCGGTCCTGCCGGAGATGGATGTGGATGCCGTGCTGGCGCGGCGCCCGCAGCTGGCCCTGGTGGACGAACTGGCGCACACCAACGCGCCCGGCTCGCGTCACCCCAAGCGTTACCTCGACGTGGAAGAACTGCTGGCAGCCGGCATCAACGTCTACACGACGATGAACATACAGCATCTGGAGAGCCTGAACGACGCCGTGGCGCAGATCACCGGTATCGAGGTGCGGGAGAAGGTGCCTGACAGCGTCCTGGACGAGGCCAGCGAGATCGAGGTGGTGGACCTGCCGCCGCCGGAACTGCTGCAGCGTCTGCAGGACGGCAAGGTCTACGTGTCCGAGCAGGCCGCGCGCGCCATCCAGAAGTTCTTCCGCATGGGCAACTTGACGGCGCTGCGGGAGTTGGCGCTACGCCGCGCGGCCCAACGCGTGGATGAGCAGATGCGCGCGTATATGCAAACGCGCGCCATCCCCGGCCCGTGGCCGGCCGGCGAACGGCTGTTGGTCGGCATCAGTTCCAGCCCCTTGAGCGAGCGGCTGGTGCGCACAGCCCGCCGCCTGGCCGATGAGCTGAAGGCTGAGTGGTTCGCCGTGCACGTCGAGACGCCAGGCGCAGCCGGCCTTTCACAGGCAAGCCGAGACCAAATCGCGCGCGCCCTCCAGTTGGCCGAGGAGTTGGGCGCGAAAGCCGTGACGCTGTCGGGTCAGAACGTCGCTGACACCATGCTCGACTACGCGCGCCAGCACAACGTCACCAAAATCATCGCGGGCAAGCCGCTGCGTCCGCGCTGGATCGAGCTCCTGCGCGGATCGGTGGTGGATCGCTTGATTCTGAACAGCGGCCAGATAGACATCTACGTGATCAGCGGCGCGCTTGAGGGCGCGCCGGCAGCTTCCCCTTCGCCCTGGCGGCCCCACCGCCCCTGGCAGCGCTACCTGTGGGCCTTGGTCATTATCGCAGCCACCACCCTGCTCGGCGCGCCGATCCACGGTTGGGTTTCGCCGACCAACCTGGTGATGCTCTACCTGGCGGCGGTGGTGGTCGCCGCGATCTATCTCGGCCGCGGGCCGGCCGTGGTGGCGGCCGCCACGGGCGTGCTGGCGTTCGATTTCTTCTTCGTCAATCCCCGCCTGCGCTTGTCGGTTGACGATACCGAGTATCTGCTGACGTTCGCCGGCCTCTTCATCGTCAGCCTGGTGATCAGTTCCCTCGCGGCGCGCTCGCGCGAGCAAGCCGACGCGGCCCGGCGTGGGGAAGGCCAGGCTGTGGTTCTTTACGAGCTCAGCCGCGACCTGGCCTCAGCCGGCGGCTTGGATGATATCTTGCAGGTTGTCATCCGCCACGTCAGCCAGACCTTTGGCCGCGACTCCGTCATCCTGCTGCCAGAGGGTCAGTCGCTCCAACACCGGGCCTTCAGCCCTGGCTATGCACCCGATGAGAACGAGTTGGCGGTCGCGACATGGGCGTTCAAGCACGGCGAGCCTGCCGGGCGCGGCACCGACACGCTGCCCGCCGCGGCTGGGCGCTACATTCCGCTCAAGAGCGCGCGCGGCGTGGTCGGCGTGTTGGGCGTCAAGCCTGTTGATCCCACGTCGCATCTGCTGCCCGAACAACGGCGTTTGCTCGAGGCGTTCGCCAGCCAGGCCGCCCTGGCGATCGAGCGCGCCGAACTGGCCGAACAAGCACGGCAGGCGCAGCTTTCACGCGCGACTGAGGAGCTGCAGGCCGCGCTGCTCAATTCGATCTCGCACGACCTGCGCACGCCGCTGGTCTCCATCACCGGCGCCCTCTCCAGCCTGGAAGAGGACAGCGCGTCGCTCGAAGAACCGGCGCAGCGCAGCCTGATCACGATGGCGCGCGAGGAGGCCGAGCGGCTGAACCGCCTGGTGGGGAACTTGCTGGACATGACCCGCATCGAGGCTGGCGCGCTGAGAGCGACAACCGAGCCGTGCGATGTCCAGGAAGTCATCAGCGCCGCGCTGGATCGGCTGGGCCGCCGGCTTGATGGCCGTCCCGTCACCGTGGAGGCGCCGCCCATCCTCGTTCCGATGGATTTTGTGCTGATCGCGCAGGTGCTGACCAACCTGCTGGACAACGCGCTCAAGTACTCGCAGCCGGATACCCCGATTGATATTCAAGCGCGCGTGGTGGACGGCATGTTGGAGATCTCTGTCCTCGATCGCGGCGATGGTGTGCCGCCCGCAGACCTGGAGCGGATCTTCGGCAAGTTCTATCGCGTGCAGCGGCCGACCGGCGCAAGCGGCACCGGGTTAGGATTAGCCATTTGCCAGGGTATTGTCGAGGCGCATCGCGGGCGTATTTGGGCGCAGAATCGGCCAGGCGGCGGTACGATTGTCACCGTGGCTTTGCCCTGCGAGCCTGCCGCCGCGGCGCCGGGAGGCGAGACATCATGACCGATAGTGGACCGCGCGTATTGGTGGTGGATGATGAGCCGGCGATTCGCCGCTTCCTGCGCACCTCTCTCGACGCCCATGGCTATGTCGTGTTCGAGGCCATCAATGGGAAAGAAGCCCTGTCGGCTGCCGCCGCCCATCGGCCCGATCTGATCATCCTTGACCTGGGTCTGCCCGACATGGATGGCATCGAGGTGACGCGGCTGCTGCGCGAATGGACGCAGATACCTATCATCATCGTGACGGTGCAGGAGCAGGAGAGGGCCAAGATCGCAGCCCTGGATGCCGGGGCCGACGATTACGTCACCAAACCGTTTGGCATGGGCGAGCTGCTGGCGCGCATGCGTGCATCGCTGCGTCGTGCGGCCTCTCCAGCCGGTGAGCCTGTGTTCAGTTCCGGGCAATTGACCGTTGACCTGGGCCGGCGCCTGGTCACGATCGGGGAGCGCGAGGTGCAGTTGACGCCAACCGAATACGATCTGCTGCGCACGCTGGTGGCGCACGCTGGGAAAGTCCTGACTCACCGCCAACTGCTGCGCCAGGTGTGGGGTGTGGGCTATGAGAGCGAGACACACCTGCTGCGCGTCAACATGAGCAACCTGCGCCACAAGCTGGAGCCGGATGCAGCGCGGCCGAGTTATGTCCTGACTGAGCCGGGCGTGGGCTATCGGCTGCGCACCAACGCCTGATGCGGGGTTCTGAAGCAAAAGAAAGTCGGGGCAAGCGGTCATCTCACCGCTTGCCCCGATTTTGATTCTGAACCGTAACTATTCAGGCATCCTGCGCCGATTGCAGCCGCCGAATGAATTCGGGCCGCAAGGGCGTGCCGCCGCCAGGTCGGCCGGAGCCGACCG
>NZ_UETR01000060.1:0-16763 GCF_900491745.1 Candidatus Amarolinea aalborgensis
GGTCAACAACCTGCTGGGCCTGATCAATCCGCCGCCGGCTGCGATTGCCGCGCCGCAGCAGGCCAACGCGACCGTCGGCGTCGGCAAGGGGATCACGCTCAGCGGAACCTTCCAGATCGCCGAGGGTGTCGGCTTCCCGCTCTTCCTGCAGTTCGGCGGCGACAAGCAGCAGGGGCAACTGCCCGCACCCGCGGACGACCACAAGCCCGACACAGCGCAGGCCGCCGCTGCCGCACCGGCCGCGGCCCCACAGGGTCAGTCGGACGAGCGTTCGCAGAGCAAGGTTGACAAGGTGATTGGCGCGGTGCGCATCAAGAAGATCGGACTGATCTTCGAGAACGGCCGCATCGGCCTCAAGATCACCGGCGGCCTGGCGCTGGCAGCCTTCGAGTTCGAGTTGATGGGGATGCAGGTGACCGTCCCGCAGAGCGTGCTCAACGATCCGGCCAAACTCTCCGAGATCGCCTTTGCGCTCGACGGCTTCGGGGTTGAGATCCACAAGGGCACGCTCGCCATCATGGGCGCCGTCCTGCGGATGCACCGCGAGGAGCCCGGCGCCGACGGCGCGCTGATTGCGTACGACGAGTTCAGCGGCATCGTCCAGGTCGCCTTCCCGCCGCTCAACCTGACCGGCATGGGCGCCTACGCCATGTACCAGGGGCACCCGTCGCTCTTCCTCTTCGTAGCGCTGGGCTACCCGATTCCACTGCATCCGTCGCTGCTCCTCGAGGGGATGATGCTGGGCTTTGGCATTCACCGCGACTTCATCGCGCCTCTGCCCCAGGACATCCTCACCTATCCGCTGGTCGCCGTGGCGGTGACGCCGCCGCCGCCCATTGACATCCAGCAGATGGCCGAGGCGATGCACAAGTACTTCCCGCCGGCGGCCGATCTCTACTTCGTCGTGGTGGGCGTCAAATTCAAGGCGTTCGGCCTGGTAGACTCCCTGGTCATGGCGGCGGTTAAGTTCGGCCGCTCGCTCGAAATCAACCTGATCGGCGTCAGCAGCATCTTCTTTCCATCGGCTTTCATCGAGCTGGTATGGACCGCGCGCTTCGTGCCCGAAAGCGGCTATCTGTTCATCGGCGGCCAGCTCACCGAACGCTCCTACCTGCTCGTTCCGGAGGTGCAGATCACCGGCGGCTTTGCGGTGGCGGCCTGGCTGGCCGGCGAACACAAAGGGGATTTTGTCGTCAGCGTCGGCGGCTACCATCCCAATTTCCACGTGCCCGACCACTACCCGAGCCACATCCCGCGCCTGGGCATCGCCTTTCACCTCGGCCCGGCCGACATCAAGGGCGGCATGTACTTCGCCGTCACCCCGCAGTGCGTGATGATGGGCGGTTCCCTGGAGGTAAGCGTCAAGCAGGACAGCCTGAGCGCTTTCATCAAGCTGTCGCTCGACGCCATCATCTATTTTGAGCCGTTCCACTACGATGTGCTGATCAGCGCCGACGCCGGGGTGAAGGTAGACCTCCCGCTGGCGCTGACGACGCTGCACCTGGATATGCACCTGCACATTGACATGCACATTTGGGGGCCGGAGTTCAGCGGCACGGCCTCGCTCGACGTCGGGCCGAAGACGTTCGATGTCGCCATCGGCGCCGCCGCCGAGACTAAGGCGCTGCCGATCAGTTACGAGACGTTCAAAGAGAAGTTCCTGCCAACGGTCTGCACAGTCGCTGTGACGCAGGGGCTGCTGCGCAAGGCGGAAGAAAACGGGGTCGAAATCTACGTCGTTGCGGCCGACCAGGTCGTCATCGAAGCGCGCACTACCGTACCCATCACCGACGGCGCAGACGCGCGCCTGGGCATCACGCCCATGGCGGTCAAGGGCAAAGGGTTCAAAGCGGTGAGCGCGCTGCGCGGTGCGGACAAGTTCAGAGCAGCCGCCATCGCAGAAGCCGTCCCGGCCGGCATCTGGGGCGGCGCCTGCAAGCCGGCGCCCGACCTTACCGACCCGTCGAGCGGCCTGGTGAGGGATGTGCATACCGGCTACCGCCTGACGCCCGCGGCGGAACGCATCACGTCGGCGTCGCACGCGATCGAGAAGGATAAGCTGGCCTACAACACCGACCTCCTCACATTGAACGACCGCGAGGTGAGCTTCCAGATCGTCGGGCATGGCGCGGCGGTCGCGGCGGAAATGCCGGCCGAGACCTACTTCCAGTACACGGGGCTGAACGTCTCTGACATCAGACCGGTCGCTGACTTCGGCGAGCTCAGTCGAGCCGCCCGCGAACTTTTGCAGCCCCGGCTGCTGACTTATGCACTGAGCTGAGGATTTCATTTCATGGCTGCCGACACGATCCGTTTCGAAGGGTACCACCTGCCCGGCTTGCAAGCTGGCGTTGAAAAGCTGCAATTGACGCTCGACCTTACCCTGCCGGCGACCGACCACCCCGACCCCTTTGTTTCGCCGGAGCTGACCGTTCTGATCAGCGGCCCCCGTTTCATCTTCTCACCGGCGGAAATCTACGCTATCTTTCCGCCGCGCGACAGCTTCGGGGAGTGGGATAACGTCTTGCCGCATGTCGAGCTGACGCCGAGCACGCTGCCGTGGCAGCGCGCGAGCGGCGCCAACGACAAGACCATGCCGTGGCTGGCGCTGATCCTGCTGCAAGATGACGAGTGGACCGACCCCTCGAAAGTGGTCGCCGAGAAGATGGCGTGGGAAGATCTACGGAAGGAGGTCGGGTTAGCAGAGGAAGCCACCGATCACCCGCCCGAAAAAGGGCAGCGCTTTCCACCGGTCCAGGCGCTGCGCATCGAGCAGTCTTTCTTGCAGCAGATCATGCCGACGGCCGACGACCTGCGCTGGCTGACCCACGTGCGCGTCGGTCACGACTCAGATGGGCAGGATGTCGAGCGGGCCATCGTCGTCTGCAATCGGATGCCGCGCCAAGGGGCGCGGGCCGCGGCCCATCTCATCTCACTGGAACAGCGCCTCGCCAGTGACGGCTCCTTCAAATTCTCCGCCGCATCGGACGGCAAGGTTCTCCTCCTCAGCATCCACTCCTGGGAATTCACCTGCCCGGCCGACGAAGAGTTCAAGGTCAGCGACAAGGCCCTTGGGCGGCTCGATGAACCGCTCAAGGGACAAGCCGCGCAGCAGTTTCCGGCCGGCGAAGCGCGTGACATGCTGTACCGGGGGCGCGAGGCGTTCGTGGCCGCCCTGGAAGGGAAAGGGTTCAGCAAAGAAGCCGACAAGGACGCGCTGGTCAACGCTTGCCACATCCAGTCCGAAACGTTCAAGGGGTTGATGGATGCGCTCGATTGCGGCTGGCTGCACGCGCCGCCGCGGGAGCAGACCCACGCGCTGTTCGCGCTGGGCGGCGTGCCGGTCGCGCACGGTCTCAGGCAGGGCGGCAAAATGGCGTCCTGGTATCACGGCCCGCTCATTGCCGACAAGAACCTGGACGCCGGCATCGAAACGGCCCTCATACAAACGCTGCCGGTCCGCCACGCCGATCAGCTGCTGCTCTACAACGAAACAACCCGTATGCTGGACGCCTCCTATGCGGCCGCCTGGGAGTTGGGTCGTCTGCTGGCGATCAGCGAGCCGCGCGTCAGCCAGCAGATCGCCCAGTGGAAGACGTCGCACGCTCGCGAAGCTGGCCTGGTCGAACAGAACCTATGGTTCTCGCACATCCCGTTCACCGACTCGCAATTTGTGCACCGCGCAGGGGGGCTGATCGAGGGCAAGTTGCAGGCGTACTTCTCCAACCTCGGGCGGCTGCTCGGCGTCCCGTTCCAATACCTGGTTCCGCATGAGAGCTTGCTGCCGGATGAATCGCTGCGCTTCTTCTACGTGGACCGGCTGTGGGTGGAATGTTTGCTCGACGGCGCGTTCAGCATCGGCCGCACGACGCGCTTCGACCTGGCGCGCGAGCGGGGAGCGCAGGGACAGATCCGATTTCCCCACCAGCAGGAGCGCCCTGCGATGAGCGGCGTCATCCTGCGCTCCGACCTTGTCTCCGGTTGGCCCTCCCTGATGGTCGAAGGATATGCGAGCTCCGATCCATCTGAATCCTCCAGGATCGAGCTGCTGCGCTACGAACGGCTGGGGCAAAACGTGGCCATCGCCATTTTCGGGGGCGAGCTCAAGGCGTTTAGGCTCCATCTGCCGCCGGAGTCGCTGCACTGCGGTTTCAGCCGCGACGCCTCGGATGAAAGCGGGTATGTCAAAGAGGTGAAAGACCTGGCCGACGGCAATGAACTGCCGACCCTCGCGGGACCCTCCAGAACAACCGCCGTCAACTTCGGCTGGCGCCCCGGCGCCGAGGGGCTGCGCATCTTCGTCCCCAAACGCATGGTAGACAATATCAACCGCCGTCTGGACGACGAGGCAAAACAGGAAGGGCGGCCGTTTGAGCGGGTCACCCACGCCGGGCACCTGGCTATCCAGCTTCTCGAAGGCGTCCCACGCCTGCAGGTGAATGTCAAGCAGCCGTGAAAAGCGGGGCGCATGTCAAATGGGGGGCGCAGCCCCGCAGGGGCTTGCACCTCGTAGCCGGATGGCCTCCGGCCGCCGGCGGGGTTGGTGGCCGCATGGCCTCCGGCGGGGTTGGTGGCCGGATGGCCTCCGGCGGGGTTGGTGGCCGCATGGCCTGCGCGCAACCAACGCCGCCCGACCGTGAACGGATCGGGCTACGAGGTGGAAGGCCCTATCGGGCCTGACAGCCCGGGAGGGGTTTGCATCTCGCAGCGGGCGCATTTCAGTTTCGCAGCGTAGCCGACGAAGGTTGGGCTTGGCAGTGGTTGCAGCGGCCTTCGACAAGCTCAGGCCCCGTGCGGTGAGCCTGTCGAACCGTGCGGTGAGCCTGTCGAACCGTGCGGTGAGCCTGTCGAACCGTGCGGTGAGCCTGTCGAACCGTGCGGTGAGCCTGTCGAACCGTGCGGTGAGCCTGTCGAACCGTGCGGTCGAGCCTGTCGAACCGTGCGGTGAGCCTGTCGAACCGTGCGGTCGAGCCGCTCACGACGAAGCCTCAATCGCCCGACCTGCCCCCAAATTGAAATGCACCCTAAAAAGCGGGCGGCGGCGGGCGGCTCGACTGAGACCTCGGCGAGCGGCTCGACTGAGCTCGCCGAAGTCTCGGTCGAGCCGCTTGCCGAAGTCGCCGGTGCGGGCAGGATCTTCAGGACGTGTTGCCGCGGCGGGTCTCGTGCTGGCGCTCGTACCATGCCAACGCGCGTGCCTGGGTTTCCTGGATGAAGCGCTCTTTGGCCGCGTTGTACTCGTTGGTGTCACGATAGTCTGCGCGTGACAGCGCTGATTTCAGCAAGCCATAGTCGTCGCGCACATCTGAGTGCGCCCGCAAGTAGTCGCGAAAGGCCAGATGCCTCGTCCAATGCGGCGTGTCTTTCACGACCACGTGGATGTTAGCGACTGAGATGAAGGTCTGGCCGCGCACGAATGCGTCGTGGACATCAATCAATTCTGGCGGCGCCTGGTCGGTCAGGGGTCGCAGCCGTGCGAACAGCCGCCGGTAAGGCATCGCCGGCTCGTACTTCTTGAAGTAGGTATACCCGGCTCCGACCATCGGCGCGATCGCCCTATCCAACTGCGTATCATCGCGCAGGCCCACCAAGATATCAATGGTCGGCTTTGCGCACAACCCTTCGACCGCGGTGCTCCCGATATGCTCGATGGCAGGGCCGAAGCCGGCCAGCGCCGCTGAAATCACGGCCAGCTCACGGGCAAAGGCGTCAACCCAGCCGGGCTGATAGTCTTCGAGGATGATCTTCATACGTTCTCACTTGCTCTACCATGGGCTTCCCAACCCTGAACACTCCAAACGTGTGACGGTCGCCACGCTCAAGATACAGAAACCATGATCACGAGGTTACTATGAGGTCAAAGAAGGTCACGCAAATGGCCGCGGGATTCACGGACGAGGAACCAGCGGCTCGGTTGAGCATTGACCGGTCGCGTAAGCCGCTGCGGCTGCAGGTACGCTGGCTCGACCGCATCGCAGGAGAAAGTGAGGCGACAACGTGACGCCTGCTGAAAAACATCCGCACCTCGACATGCCTTCGACCGAGCAACTGCGCGCACTGATCGAGAGCATCCGGCCGGCGCTGGCTGATGTGTATCTCGAGGTGCATCGGCTCGTGCTCGACGTCCTCCCAGACGTTCGCTTCGAGGTAGACCGCACCGATGCCGGCATCGGGTATGGCGCGCGGCAGTTTGGCTACAACGGCTGGGGGATGGGAGCTTTGGCGGCGCACAGAGCCTGGGTCTCGCTGGTCTTCTTTCGGGGAACCAAACTGGACGATCCCAATGGACTCCTCGAGGGCACAGGCGCCTCCGTCAGACACGTGAAGATCAGGTCGCTGGACGAGCTCGAGGTGCGGCGCGCGGCGCTCCGTGCCCTGCTGCACGAGGCGGCCCACCACCATGGGACGTAGGTGGTGATGAACACTGCTTCTACCAGCCGGTCTGGCATTCCTCATAACAGCCGATTGGAACCGGCCGCTGGCTGTGGTCAAGCGCCTTGTAGCCCCAGGGATCGCGCTCGTTGTGGCCTTTGCGGTTCTGTACTACATGGAGCATCTGCGCTAGACCGTGCGCCTGGTGGACGCTCTGCGCTTCCGCGCGCGCTTGCGAGCGCGAGAATCAACCCGCCGCAGCGCCGTTTCGTGTCATCAGATAATCCGCATAGCCCCGCGGCCACCTGGAAAAGTCAATCTCCCCGGCGATCTTGACGATCTCGAAGTAGGGTCCACACCGCTGGAACGTATCGGCCGGTAGTGTCCCCACACCACAGCCGGTGTTCACCGCGCCGTGCGCACGCCTGGCGCTACCTGCTGACGTAGCGATTCTTCTCTACCCAGGTTCGCAGGTCTGGCAGCGATGGATTGTCCAGGCGCCACTGGAAAACGGTCGTGTCGGACGACCCAGCCAGGATGCTGCCGCCGTCGGGGCTGATGGCCAGGTCCATCATCACGCCATGCCCGCTGGAGCGGCGCACCAACTGGCCCGTCTGCAGATCCCACAGCATCAGGCTGCCGTCCATACCGCTGGTCATGGCCAGCCGGCCGTCGGGGCTGACCACGATGCGTGTGCGCAGACTGGCGTGCTGGCCCAGCCGGCGCATTTCCTCTCCCGTCGCCAGGTTCCACTGGATCAACTGGCCGTCCTGCTCGCACGAGATGGCGGAGCGGCCGTCGGGCAGGAAGGCCATGCCGCTGCTGCCGCTCTCTGGTGGTGGATCGCGGCGCACAAAGCTGCGCAGCTCCTTGCCCGTTTCCAGATCCCATAGGATCATGCTGCTGTCGCCGGAGTCGGAGAGCGCGGTGCGACCGTCGGGACTAACGGCCAGTGACCACAGCCCCTGGCCGTGCCCGCTCAGGCGATGAATGATCTGCCGGGCCGGCACGTCCCACAGGATCACCGCGCCGTCAACCGACACCGACAGCGCCCGCTGGCTGTCCGACGTGAACTCGACGCCGGTGACGGGGCCGGCGTGGCCTTGCAGACGGCCCACCTCCTGCCAGGCGGCCAGGTCCCAGACGTGGATCAGGCCGTCGGTGGCCGCGGCCAACGCCGTGCGACCGTCGGGGCTGATCGCTACCTGCATGATGACATCCACCGGCAGCGCCGCGACCTGGAGCTGCTTGCCGCTGGCCAGGTCCCAGAGGCGCAGGCTGGCGTCCTGCACCAGCACGCTGGGCGAGGCGGCGCCGGAGGAGGAAAGGGCCTGCCGGCCGTCGGGGCTGAACGCCACGTCCCACACCGAGTCCTGGTGTCCCCGCAGGCGCTTAATCTCCTGGGCATCAACCAGATCCCACTGGATCAGCCCGCCGTCGCGGCCGCTGGAGAGGGCTGTGCGGCCATCGGGGCTGACGGCCATGGCCAACACGTCGCTGGCGTGGCCGTTGAGGATGGCCAGCCGCCGGCCGCTAGCCACGTCCCATAGCCCGACGCTGTCGTCGTAGGAGCCGGTCAGCGCGCGCCGGC
The DNA here is from genome assembly GCF_900491745.1 of Candidatus Amarolinea aalborgensis. Lineage (NCBI taxonomy): Bacteria > Bacillati > Chloroflexota > Caldilineae > Caldilineales > Candidatus Amarolineaceae > Candidatus Amarolinea > Candidatus Amarolinea aalborgensis. The sequence goes on from NZ_UETR01000060.1 coordinate 7,964, forward strand.
CGTCGGGACTGAAGACCACCGTGACCACCCCCTCGCTGTGGCCGCGGAGGGTGCGCAGCCGGGCGCCGCTTTGCAGGTCCCACAAAACGGCCGCGTTATCGTAGAACGATCCGGTCAGCGCGCTGCGTCCGTCAGGGCTGATGGCCAGGCTGAACGCGTCTTCGACCCAATCCGGGAAGCGCTGCCGTACCTGGCCCGTTGCGACGTCCCACAGCAGCATGTCGGAAGTGACCCCAACCAGCCCTGTGTCCTCGCTTGTGGCATCCGTCAACCGAGCTGAGAAGATCTGGGCGTCGCCAGAGCTGGCCAATAGCGCGGCGCCGTCCGGCGTAAAGGCCAGCGCCACAACGCCGAACTGATGTCCCTGCAATCGTCGCAACTCCTCGCCCGTAGTCACGTCCCACAAGATCAGTTCGCCGGGCGTCATCATGGACTCGCCGCGGAAGCCCCCAGAGGCGGCCGTGCGGCCGTCCGGACTGAGACCTACGGCGCGCACCACGCCCGAGTGCCCCGCGAAGCGTCGTACCTCTCGCCCGGTCGTCAGGTTCCACAGGATCACTTGGCCATCCGCGCCGCCGGACAGCGCGGTCGCCCCGTCGCGGCTGATATCGAGGGCATTGACCTGGCCCGCATGCCCCGTCAAGCGCAGCCGTTCCCGACGCGCGGCGATCTCCCACAGGACGATGCTGCCGTCCGCCAGGCCAGCCAGCGCGCTGCCGCCATCGGGGCTGAACGCCAGGGCACTTATTGGCCCTGTCAGACCAGGAAATAGCGCCGCTGTCTCGGCGCGCCAGGCTGCACCCGGCGCGTAGGCTGCGTCCCTGAGCACCTGTTGGGCCTCCAGCGGCGGGTTGCTGATGCTGGTGGCCTCGAGCGCCAGCGACAACGCGGCCGCGCTGTCGCCGTCGTCTAGGGCTTTCCGGGCGCTGGTGGCCAGACTGCGGCTGTAGGCAAGTAACGCCTGCTGGCGCTGGTGCAGCGAGAAGGCTGTCAGCGCCAGGGCAACAACCACGGCGACGGCCAACACGCCGGCCAGCGCGGTGAGCAGGCGACGTCCGCGGCGCTCGGCGGCCAGCTCGCGGCGGCGCTGCGTTTCTCGTTCGGCCTCTCGCCGCTCGCGCAGGGCCAGGCTGGCCTGGATGAAGGTAGTTTCCGCGCGGCTCAGCTCGGCCGGGCGCACGGCTAGCCAGCTTTCGGCCTGCGCCAGCGGCGCGCCGCGCAGCAGTGCACCTTCGTCCTGGCTGCTCTGCTTCCATTGGCGCAGGCTGGCGCGCAGCCCTTCCTGCCAGGAGCGGAAGGCGCGGTCGGCGGCCATCCATCCGCGCAACCGCTCCCAGCGCTGAATCAACGCCTCATGCGCCACTTCAACGGTCTCGCTGCCGGTGCTGGGATCGAGGCCTGTCACCACCAGCCGCTGGCCGGCCAGGCGCTGCACCAGCGGCCAGTTGATCTCGCCGATCTCACCTCGGGTCGCCAGCCGGCGGGTGTCGTCGGTGCCCTCACCCGGCCGCACCAACTGCTCGAAGATTTGTCGCGCCCGCGCCTGGTCGGCGGCGTCCCATTGGCCGAAGACCTGTTCGGCGTAGCGCGCCAGCGCGCCCTCCACCTGCCCGATCTCCTCGTAGGCGGCATGGGTCAGCCAGCCAGCGGCGCGCCGCTCCCACAACAGGGTCAGGGCGAACTCCAGCAGCGGGAGCGCGCCTGGTTCCTGGCCTACGTTTTCCAGGATACGATCAACGAGGCCAGGCTCGAAGGCTGCGCCTTGCAGCTCGGCCGGCTTCTTGACGGCTGCCCGCAGCTCGGCTTGCGTCATCGGCCCCAACATCAGCGCGCCTGCTTGCAGCGCGTCGGCCAGCGGGCGCTGGGTCAACGCCTGGCCCATGAAGTCGGCACGCAGGATGAGCAGCAGCGCGCAGGTGGAAGACAAACTGCTCTGGCCGGGCTGCACCGCGGCCAGCAACTCGTTGACGAAGCGTTGGCGCGTGGTCGGCTCAGGGCAGAGCGTGAAAAGTTCCTCGAACTGGTCAATGACCAGCAGCAGGCGGCTGGCCTCAGGGTGTAACTCCAGCGCCTGCTGCGCCAACCGATCCAGGGTCAGGTCGCCCGCCAGCAGGGCGCTGCCTAGCTTCTGTGTTTCGATCAGGTGATCGGCAGTGCTCAAATGAGGCGACAAGAGAGGCGACAGGACGGCGGCCAGCGCGTCGAAAGGCCGGCTGCCGGGGCGGAAATGGGCGCTGATCCAGTGCGCCTCCTGGCGCAGCCGCGGCAGCAGGCCAGCGTAGACCGCCGAGGATTTGCCTGACCCAGAAGCGCCGATCACCGCCGTCAGCGGCGCCCCCCGGCAGACAGTCGTAACCAAATGCTCCACGAAGACTTCGCGGCCGAAGAAGAAGGGGGCATCCTCCTGGCGAAAGGAAGCCAGGCCGCGATAGGGGCACGGCCCCACCGGACGAGGCTGCGTTGCCGACAAGTCAAGCGCGGCCGCTGCGCCAGGCGGCCATGCTTCGCTGCGTATACGCTCGACCAACGCCCGAGTCTGCTCCGAGGGTTCGACGCCCAGTTCCGCGGCCAGCAGCCGGCGGCAGCTCTCGTACTGCGCCAGCGCCGCGCCGCGCTGGCCGCTGAGGGCCAGCAGCTGCATCACCTGGCGGTGTGCAGCCTCTTGCCAGGGATCCATGTCCACCTGGCGCCAGGCGTACGAGAGGGCGCGATCATACGCACCTTGCGCCTGGTAGTCATCGGCCAGGCGGCGCAGGGCCTGGAGCATCAAGCGGTTGAGCTGCTCGCGGGTCAGCAGGGTCCATTCGTCGAAGGCAGCGCTGTCGGGAATGGAGAAGCCCTCCAGGAAGGGCGCGCGGTAGAGCGCGACGGCTTGTTCCAGGGGTGGGAGGGTAGATCGGGAGGCAGCAGGTTGGGAAGTCAATAAGCTGGTGGGGTTGGCGGGCGGCAGCGGGCTTGTCAATTGCAGAAAGGCGGCGACATCAATCTGGGCGCCGCTGGCGGCGTTGAACTGGAGGGTCTCCTGCGCGATGAGGAGATAGGGGGGCGTGGCCTGATGATCGCCGATGGCCTGGCGTAGGTCGGCCAGGGCACGGCGCAGGTTAGCGCGGGCTGAGGATTCGGTGTAGTCGGGCCAGAGCAGCCCGGCCAGCTTCTCCCGCCGGTGCGCCTGGCCGGCCTCAACCGCCAGGTAAGCCAGCAGGCCGCGCGCCTTGTCGGAGGGCAGGCTGGCCTCCGCGCCGCTCGCCAGGATGACCATTGGTGCGCCGAACAGACGAATCTGCAACTGCGCCATGCCGCCGCCTCCAGTAGCTGCGCCAGTAAGCTACCGACACTTCAATCACCAACCACCATCTCTTCTACTCAAGCTCAATCACGAACCTGGATTTCTACTGCAACCTGCTACAGATCCTCTGGCGTCAAACCGGTAACTTTGGCGATGCGTGCCAACATGCGAGGCCCAATCTCGTCACTGTCGTGGAATGCAAATACGACATCGGGTCATCCTAGACGCTCAAGGACAAGGTGCGACCCGGTTTGACGCTTGATGTCCCACCCGATGCGAAGCAGCGGCGCCAGAACGCGCCTTGCTTTAGTTGAGCGCCATTGAGTCATGATGCTGCAAATGAAATGCTCATCAACCGGCTTGGCACGTCTTCGCCGTGCTCGAGACGGTCTGCAAGAACACGCAACGCCAACGCTTGGGCTTTTGCCAGTGCGTCATCGAGTGTGCGTCCATAGACAAGGACACCGGGAAGCTCAGTTACCTCGGCAAGCCAGCGCCCATCATCTTCTTGCTCATACTGAATGTCGAACTGCATATCTCTATCTCCGATCGGCCCAAGGCGCTTACATCTGTTTCGTCGCCTTCGTCACGGGTCGCTTCGCTGATCATCATTTTACATGAGCCGACGGTTTGCGGCAAACGCGTTGCACTTTGCGGGGCGCTTGCGGCCCGAATTCACGTTTTGCTCACGCAGCCAGGACGTCACGCTCACAGGCGTTTGCTATGCTGCATGGCAGACGGGCAGCGCAACAGCGAGGTGTAGCATAGGCCGATCGTTAGAAAGGAGTATCAACCATGAGAAGGCAAAGGCTATGCATGTCGGTCATCTTGATCCTGAGCGCCGTGCTGCTGGTGGCGCCGGCTTCGGTGTCAGCCAGAGCCGTGCGGACCGAATGTACGGGATGGGAGATGCCGACGGCAATTCTTGATCCCGGCGTATGGACCAATCCCGGCGGCAACATTCACGTCAGGGGCATGGTCATGCAGTACCAGGAGGTATCAGACTGTCCCCAGTTGGCCGGCATCAATACCGTGACGATGAATGCCAACTGGGACGCCAACTACGCTGGCCCCATCTGGGGTACTGCGGAGATGGTTACGGATGATGGCGGGGTATGGCAGTCCACGTGGACCGGCAAGACCTACGCCGACGGGAGATCTGAGTATCGGGCTGTCGGCCATGGCGTCGCCGGTTCAGTGCAGGGGCTGCACATGAATCTATCCGCAGCCAATGGCCAATGGACGGCCACAATCCTAAATCCGCGCGGAGGCTGACCCAATCGGATGCGCCGTCCCCTCCCTGCGACTGGCGCATCCATCCATTGTGGTACACGTGTCATAACAGGAGGATTGAACGATGAAGCGGTGTCTAACTTTGCTCATTGCGTTGCTGGTGACTCTGACAGCCTGCCAGGCGGTGCCGCTGGCTGCGGCCAACAAGTATATGGACGCGGTGGCGCGCAACGACGCCGACGCCATGGTTGCCACGTTGAGCAACGACATGGTCATGGTTGTGGACGGCGGCCCGTTCTTCCATAACGAGATGAGCGGCAAGGAGGCCCTGCGGAAATACATGCAGGGCAATGTTGCCACCGGCTTCCGGCTTGAGCTCACCGGCGATCCCGTCGTCGCTGGCAACCAGGTCACCTATCCTGACCACTTCGCGATGGACGTGTTCCGGCAGGTCGGCGTCGAGTGGATTAACGGCGCGGATGTAGTGACCATCGAGAACGGCAAGGTGACGCGTGACGTCTGGACCATTGACGAGGCGTCCGTGCAACAGTTGAAGGCGGCCTTTGCGGCTCAGAAAAGCCTGACTGTGGACAAGCTGGTGGGCACGTGGCGCTGGGATGGCGGCGAAGGGATCGGCGTCTCCGAAACCAGCTTTCATAAGGACGGCACGTATCAGCTGATCCGCATGATCTCCGGCGCCGGGGTGTTGTGGGATGTGGGGACCTATGTCATCAAAGGCGACCAGGTGGCGTTGACTACCAGCGAAGCGCATTACTGCCAGGTGGGCGACCAGGGCATCTATCAGATGGCGATCACCGAGGATGGCAAGCTGAAGCAGACACCCATCGAGGACAGCTGCTCGCGCCGCAAGCCGCCGGTCAATGTGTTTTACCTGGAGCGGGTGACGCCGTAGAAGGCGATGACCCTGGCTCATCGGCCGACAACTGGAGATCCGACGGGTTATCGTGGACACGAACGCCCGCACGGATCTCCGTTGTCTGCCAGTTTTGTTCAAGACTCATCAAGGTAAAGGCCGCGCTGGATGTTAGAGCGGGTGATCGCCAACGCTGTACGCTCTGATCATGGGCCAGGCAGGCCGGGCTGTAGAGGAAGAGCAACAGCAGGAAACGGGCAGCGATAGTGACCGCCAACAGCACCGGCCGTCGGCTACAGCGGTCGCTGAGCGTACCGGCGGCCAACGCACTGGCCACGCCTGCGCCTGGCGCGGCGGCGGCCTGCTCATGCGCATGGCCAGGCGGCGCTACGTGGGGCGCATTTCAGAATCGGCGGGTCGGGCGATTGAGGCTTCGTCGTGAGCGACTCGAACGATCGCGGCAACTCCTGCCAAGCTCACCTGCGTAGCCTACGCCCCGAAATTGAAACGCACCCCGCTCCGTGCGCGCGTTCGGGAGGCCGATCCGAGTCAGCGAAATGACCACTTGCCCGGCGTTCAATTTGACGCGCCCATCAGGCGCACCTGTGCCCTCGTCGAGGCCGACACCCAGGCTGCTGGTGCTCGCAACCGGCCCTGGCAGATTGTCAAAGTTGCCAAAAAAGGGACTTGATATTTCTTTCGCTGTGGTGTAAAATCGTGCCAGGCGTGGGCGCCGGGTTATGCGCCGGCTCGACCGTTACGGAAAGTACAACGCTGTCTTATTGGCCGCTGCATAACCCATATTTCGTTAGGCTGGGGCGCGTGTTACCCTTCCAAACACAGATGTGGTATCATCGCTCTCGTATCCTTACCGCAGTGGTAACATCAGGCAGGCCAGATGCCATACCGGTTTGAGTGGGACAGCCGCCAAGCGGCCACGAACATCCGCAAGCATGGCGTCAGCTTTGACGAGGCCAGTTCGGTGTTCGATGATCCGCTGGCAGTCATTTTCGATGATGATACGCATTCGGCCAGCGAAGTGCGTGAGTTGATCATCGGCCATTCGGTCACCGGTCGTTTGCTGTTGGTCGGCTTCACCGAGCGGCCTGGGGAGCGGCTGCGCTTGATCAGCGCACGAGTGACTACCAAAAAAGAACGGCAAGATTATGAAGACTACCATAACGCCTAACCTTGACCAAGACGCCGACGACGGACTGCGTCCGGAATACGACTTCGACTACAGCAAGGCTCGCCCCAACCGGTTCGCGGGGCAGATAGACATAAGCCAGGTGGTGGTCGTGCTTGATCCGGACATCTCTGAAGTCTTCACGACGTCTGAATCCGTCAACGCCGTTTTGCGCGCCCTCATCAAAACAATGCCACCAAAGCCAGCCCGTAGAGGACGGTCGGGGTCTACGCGTACACCTGCATATCGCTAGCGGATGTGCTTGATAGCCAGATTTCGTGGCCACGAGCCTAACCGTCGCTTCGAGCGGACCGCCGGAACTCGGCGGTTAAGCCCATCTGGAAAAGTCAATCTCCCCGGCGATCTTGATGATATCGAATTTTGCCAAAAAAAGGACCTGATATTTCTCTCGCCGTGATGTAAAATCATGTCAGTTGCCCATGCGCCGGACGCACAACCGAGGATGATAACAGGCAATCCGCGGCGATCCGTGTTCATCCGTGGCCTATTTTCAGGTTAGGCGTGTTTGCCGCTTCGTTGTGCACAGGATAGGCACGCAAGTCGGCTCTCAAATTCCATATCCCACGTTTTCCGGACGGCTCAGTTCAAGTGGCGCCAGAACAGCGCTGGCGCCGGGTTATGCGGCGGCTCGACCGTTACGGGAAAGGCGCTGCTGTCTGACTTGCCACCGCATAACCCATATTCCGTTAGGCAGCCAATGTAACGCTGTGGGTCAACCGGCAGAATGACGCACGACTCGCCGTCAAAGCCCACGTCAGGCCGCGAAAACACGATTTCGACATCACATCTCAAAAGGAGCCATTTCGACCATGAACAGCCGATATAGAGTCACAATCAGTGAAGAGCCAGGAATTGGTGAGTTGGCTCTTGGAATTCTGGCGCTTGTATTATTCCTGGGTGTCATCGCCGCGGCAGCTGGTGGTATTATTCTGGTAGTTCTACTTCTTGTCGGTTTGGTTAGCCTGATAGTAAAAAATCCAGAAGTCACAATAGTGCTTCTGGTGATTGCGGGCATTGGCTTAGTCATCTACTTCATCGTAACGCGTGTTCCTGTCGTTTCCCTTGTGACTGGATTGGGTGGTCTTGTTGGCCTGATTACCTATGTTGTGGCAAGGATGGAACAAGATGATGAGGTAGGATGGTTTGGAGCTGCGTTTGCCGCAGTCAGTGGCGCAGTAGCGGTATACATCGGTGGAATTATTGGCTCAAAAGCTGGTGAGTTAGTCCGATACATCCTCGAAAATGAAACTTCGCTGCTGCCTTTCCAAATTGCAGGTTATATCATAGCAGCCATTTGGGTCATTAAGTCGTTTTGGGCATTGCCAGCCCTGGTCGTTGCAGCAGGAAGAATGGCAATCATAGCCGGTGTAGTAATTACACTGCTTACGGTATTCCTCCCAGTGTCCTCGTGGCTTCACGTTGACTCTCCGAAACAGCAGTTCTTGGTAACAGCAGTGATTGCTATGTTTGTCGTGACTGTGCTTTCAAGCATCATCAGAATTTTGATCGCAACTACCAAAAACATCGGAAAGATACCCGCCAAGTCAGTCCTTTTGGGTATTCTCTTGGGTCTGCTTCTCTCTGTCATTCTCGCCCTTCTCAATGGAATCTTGGAGGGCGTCTTTGTGGGAGCATCGGGGCCTATGCTTTTCGATCTTGTGACGACCCAAAATAACAAAATCACTCGACTGCTGATGAGCTACCCCACCGTGGTCTCCGCGATGTTAGGAGGAGCCGCATCGGGTTTGTTCTGGTGGTCTCAGTTGCTCAACAGCGTGCGTAAGTCCTACTAACCATCACAATACCGACTCACAAAGGAGGAATACAATGGAAAGACGAGTTTTCCTGGACGAACCGTGCCCCGATTGCAGTGGCACAGGTAATGCGGTATGTCCGGTATGTCACAACTACAGTATCTTCTCAATAAACCGGGGGGAGTGAACTGAGCGCGGTGTCAAGTACAATGATCATAGACAAGCGGCTGTGAGTCGTGCTATACTGCGAGTCGTTGTGCCGGGTGCCGTGAAGCTGAATAGTCTGACCGGTGCAGGTGGTGAGGGATTATGTTGTTCGAACAGCTTGATCTGGATCAGCTCCAGGATGTAGCGCAGGCCAAGCGTGCCATCGTTGGGTTGCTGAACTTGGTTGAGGATCTGCAGGCGACGGTGCGCCAGTTGCAAGCCGAGGTGCAGCGACTGCA
>NZ_UETR01000066.1:0-10466 GCF_900491745.1 Candidatus Amarolinea aalborgensis
GGACTTCATCCCCCGGCGATCCCCGGCGGCGCGCGGCGTCCAGCGAAGCCAGCGATTCGCCTGGCGATGAAATCGCCAGGCTACGCAGTGGCGCCCCGTCAACGGGGCTTGATGCCGGGCCGCACGTCAGCCCGGTTCACCGGGCGCCGTTTTGTCGCCGGGGGACTTCATCCCCCGGCGATCCCCCGGCGGCGCGTGGCGTCCAGCGAAGCCAGCCATTCGCCTGGCGATGAAATCGCCAGGCTACGCAGCGGCGCCCCGTCAACGGGGCTTGATGCCGGGCCGCACGCCAGCCCGGTTCACCGGGCGCCGTTTTGTCGCCGGGGGAGCGCGACGTCCAGCGAAGCCAGCCATTCGCCCGACAACGACCGCTCGACGGTAAGTTTAACAAAATAAGCCGACGATCAGACGATCACCCACCAATGACGCCCAGTCCGCTTCAGCGGACTTCAACTATCAGCCTGAACTTCAGTTCAAGGCTACCTGCCGGTGCAATCGCCCGCTCTGCGCTACCAGTAGTTCCATAAGATTAACAAAATAAGCCGACGATCAGACGATCACCCACCAATGGTGCCCAGTCCGCTTCAGCGGACTTCGACTATCAGCCTGAACTTCAGTTCAAGGCTACCTGCCGGTGCAATCGCCCGCTCTGCGCTACCAGTAGTTCCATAAGATTAACAAAATAAGCCGACGATCAGACGATCACCCACCAATGGCGCCCAGTCCGCTTCAGCGGACTTCAACTATCAGCCTGAACTTCAGTTCAAGGCTGCCTGCCGGTGCAATCGCCCGGCCTGTACTACGCGTCGCGTTCGCTCCAGCCGTCGAAATCCACCGCGGTCAGGGCATCGCTGCCTGGTGTGGCGACGAGTTGGCGCACTCGCAAATCGGCCTTGTCCAGCAGCCCGTTGCACAGCATGGCCAACGACATGCCTTCTTCGTACAGCGCCAGCGATTCTTCAAGCGCCAAATCGCCCTGCTCCAACTTGCCCACCACTTCGTCCAGGCGCCGAAACGCTTGCTCAAATGTCATCTGCTGTCACCTCTGCTTCGAATGTGCCATCGGCCACCTGCACGCGCAGGCGCTCTCCCGGCGTAACCTGCGCCGCCTGGCGCACTACGGCCCCGCTGGCCTTCACCTGCACAATGGCATAACCACGCGCTAACACCTGCTGCGGGTTGAGCGCCGCAATCCGCGCCTGCTGCGTGGCGATGCGCGCCCGCGCCAGCGCGATGCGCGCCTGGATGCGCGTCTGGCCGCGATAGAGCAGCTCGTCAATGCGCTGGCGGCGGTAGGCAATCTGCTGCTGGGGCGAAACCCGCCGCAGCAGCCGGCGCTGTGCTTGCACCTCACGCCGCGCGGCCGCCAGCCGCGCCTGCATCTGCGCGGTGAGCGCATCGGCCGCGGCGGCCAACTGCGCGGCCAGGTCGCGTTGATCGGGCGCGACCAGGGCGGCCGCGGCCGTGGGTGTGGGCGCGCGCACATCGGCCACGAAATCGGCCATCGTGAAGTCAACCTCGTGCCCCACGCCGCTGACCACGGGGATCGCGCTGCGGTGAATGGCCCGCACGACCCGCTCATCATTGAACGCCCACAGTTCTTCCAGCGAACCGCCGCCGCGCGCCACGATGATCACGTCTATCGGCTCCACCGTGGCCGACCAGCGATTGAGCCGCTGGATGGCGGTCTCGATCTGCGCCGGCGCCTCGCTGCCCTGCACCAGGGTTGAGGCCAGCAGCACCTCCACCAGCGGGAAGCGGGCCTTGAGCGTACGCAGGATGTCGCGCAGCGCGGCCGCATCGGCCGAGGTGACAATGCCCACGCGCTGCGGCCAGGTCGGCAGCGGCCGCTTGCGCGCGGGATCGAACAGCCCTTCGGCCGCCAGCCGCGCCTTGAGCGCCTCGAAGGCCTGGTTCAACTGCCCCAGGCCCGTAGGCTGCAGCAGATCAACCACCAACTGCAAACGACCCTGCGCCGGGTAGACATCCACTTTGCCATGCGCCTGCACCAGGTCGCCGTGCGCGGGCAAGCGTCGCAGGAAGGCCGCCTGGGCGCGCCACATGACGCACTCCAGTGTCGCCGCGCCGTCCTTCAGGCGAAAGTAGCAGTGGCCTGAGCCGGCCGCCTGCGTAAACTGCGACACCTCGCCCTGCACCCACACGTCCTGCAAGGCGTAATTCCCCTGCACCGTGCTCTTGATATCGCTGATGAGTTGGCTGATACTGATGACCGTTGGCATGGGGTGGTTCAGCTCCTCAGGCGCTGCGGCGCACCAGCAGTCGCATGCCCTGGCGACCCGTCACTTCGACGTATGCGCCGACGGGCGCGCGGCCGTCGCCGATCTCTGCCTGCCACAGCTCGCCATTGAGGAAAACCTGGCCGACCGGCTCCAACGCCATGCGCACTTCCGCGCGGCTGCCGATCAGCGCCTCCGCGCCCGTGGTCGGGCGTCGGCGTTGGGCGCTGAGGGCCTTGGCCACGGCAAAGGCAAAAAAGGCGGCGGTAAACAACGCCAGCGTAATGATGGCCGGCCAGGGTACGGCCGTGTACGGTGTATTGAACAAGATGCCTGCTCCTACGATGAACGAAGCTACGCCCCCCAGGGTCAGTGCGCCGTGGGTAGGTGCTTTGATGTCTAGAATGAAGAGGGCAAAGGCCAGGATGATGAACCCCAGGCCGACCCAGTTCGCCTCCAACGCGCCCAGGCCATAGAAAGCCAGCAGCAGCGCAATCACGCCAACGACACCCGCCGCATACCCGCCGGGGCTGGAGAGTTCATACAGCAGGGCGTTAAGTCCCAAGGTCAACAAGATGGCGGCAATGCTCGGGTTCGTCACCGCGTTCAGCAGGTCTTCGAGCAGCCCAAGCGGGACCTCGTTGGTTTGCACCGCTTCCGTGTGGAAGGTCTGCTCGCGACCGTTGACCGTAACCGTAAAGCCGTTCATCTGCGCCAGCAGGTCATCCAGGTCACGCGCGATGAAATCAATCACGCCCAGGGCTTTGGCCTCATCAGCCGTAGCTGCGCGCGCGTCCTCCACGGCCTGGCGAGCGAATTCAACCGCCTTGTCGCCGCGCCGTTTCGTCAGATTCTCGGCATCGGCTGTCAGGATGTTGACCAGCTTGCTCTTGATCGTGTCTGGCAGCTCGGCGCCGCCTTCGCCCACAGGGCTGGCCGCGCCGATGCTGCTGCCGGGAGCCATCGCCGCGACGTGCGCGGCGAAGGTAATCAACGTGCCGGCCGAGCCAGCATGCGCGCCGCTCGGACTAACATAGACCACGACCGGTACGTCAGACTTGAGCAGCAGCTGGATGACGGCCTGCATCAAATCCGTGCTGCCGCCGGGTGTGTCGAGCTGCAGGATTACCGCCTGGCTGCCATTGGCCTGCGCCTGCGCAATGCTGCGTTCCAGGTAGCTGACCAGGATCGGCGTCACCGGGCCGCGGAAAGTCAGCACCTCCACGGTTCCCGCGTGCGCACGGGCGGGACGCGCGCCGCTGAGAATGGTCAGCACGACCAGGAAACTATAGAAAGCCAAGATCAAACGCTGGCGCCACGACCGTTGTCGCATAGTTGTCTCCGTGGGGGATGATCACGACAGCGGCGCAAGATCATGCCGCCGCTTGCGCTTGAATTATACCGCGCGCGCCGCGCAAAGTACAGAGGGGAGAGTACAAAGTGCAGGGTGCAAAGTACAAAGTACAAAACGCGCAATACTATTCGCGGCGACGCGACGGGCGCGGGCGTGCCAACATCCCAAATGGGTCTGGGGGATGCTTTGGGCAGATAGAACGACCGGTGTATAATTGTGTGGTGGGGGAGGAAATGAACCTATGCCACTCGAACTATACTTGGGTGATGTTGTCCGCCTGCGCAAACCGCATCCGTGCGGCGGTTATGATTGGGAAGTGGTGCGCCTGGGCGCGGACATCGGCATTCGCTGCCTCACCTGCCAGCATAAAGTCCTCCTCGAACGGCGCGACTTGGAACGGCGCCTGAAGACCTTCGTCAAGCGCGCGGCCGCCCCTGATCAGTCATAGAACCAGGAACATAAACCGATGACAGACCTTGCAGAAATCCAAAACGCTCTCCAGCACGCCGACCTCGATGGCTGGCTCTTGTTCGACTTCCGCGGCATGAATCCGATCGCCGCGCAGGTGGCCGGGCTGCCCCCAGAAGGCGTTTTCAGCCGGCGCTGGGCCTACTGGATTCCGGCCCACGGCCAGGCCGCCAGGCTCGTCCACCGCATCGAGGCTGGCCCCTTCGCCGGGTCCAAAGAACCGGTGCATACGTATGTCACCTGGCAAGAACTGACCCGCGGGATCCAGGACCTACTCGGCCCAGCACGGCGCATCGCCATGGAATACTCGCCTGGCGGCGCCATTCCCTACGTGGCACGCGTCGACGCCGGCACGATGGAGCTGATCCGCAGCCTGGGCGTGGAGGTGGTCTCTTCGGCTGACCTGGTGCAGTGGGTGCAGGCGCGTTGGACGCCCGCACAGTTGGCGCAGCATCGCGAGGCTGCGCGCCTGCTCAACCAGATCAAAGACGAGTGTTTTGCCTGGCTGGCGGCCGAGCTGCGCGCCGGCCGCTCACCCGGCGAGGTGGATGGGCAGCAGTTTGTCATGCACCGTTTTGCCGAAACCGGCCTGGTCACCGACCATCCACCCATTCTGGGCATCAACGCGCACAGCGGCGATCCGCACTACGCGCCGGCCACGGCGCGTCAGCACTTTCTCAAGGCGGGCGATTTTGTCCTGCTCGATCTGTGGGCCAAGCTCGACCAGCCGGGCGCGGTGTTTGCTGATATTACGTGGGTGGCCTTTGCCGGCGCGGAAGCGCCCGCGGCTCACCGCCAGATATTCGACATCGTGGCTGAGGCGCGCGATGCGGCCGTGCAGTTCATCCAGGAACGATTCAGGGCGGGGCAGCGCATGCAGGGGTTCGAAGTGGACGACACCGCGCGCGCCGTCATTGAGCGGGCCGGCTACGGCGCAGCCTTCTTCCATCGCACCGGCCACAGCATTGACACCAGCGGCCATGGCAACGGCGTCAACATGGACAATCTGGAGACGCACGATGAGCGCACACTGATTCCAGGCGTAGGCTTTTCCATCGAGCCAGGCATCTACCTGGCGGAGTTCGGCGTGCGCAGTGAAATCAACATGATTGTGGGCGACGGTTTCGCCGAGGTGACGACCCAGCCAGTGCAGCAGGCCATCGTCCCGCTCCTGCCAGCCTAAAATCGAGCGCAGTGCACCGGGAGCTCGCGGCTGTCCAGGCCTGTTTTTTGTGCCGGTTGCGGCGCCAAAGCCGATGAAAATCTCACCGCGAAGGCACCAAGACGCAAAGATAACTTCTTTCTCTTTGCGCTCTTGGCGTCTTCGCGGTGATTCGTAGGTCTCCGCCGGCCTATTTGACGACAACGATGCCGGGCATGAGGTATTCGTCGTAGTTGCCGTCGGCAAAGACAATGCGCAGGCGCAGGTCGTAGCGACCGGCCGGGTAGCGCGCCGTATCCCACAGCGCCAGCGTGTTGCGTTCAATCGGCTGGCTGCTGGAGGCCAGCCACAGCCAATCGTCGCTGCCGGCGCGCGCCACATGCAGATCGTAGCGAACAAAACCGGTCCCGCTGGCCCAACCCCAAATGCGCGCCTGGCCGCTGATCGTCTGATCGCTGCGCGGGCCGTAGATGCCCGGCCCCGCCAGGACCGGCGTTGGCGTAGGGGTTGGCACGGGCAGCGGCGTCTCGTTCGCCGTCTCGAAGCCGCTCAGCAGCAAATCACGCAGCTGGCCGCCGCGCAGTTTCACGCGCAGCCGCAGCGCGTAGACGCCATCGGGCCAGCGCCGCGTGTTCCAGACGCCGAGCACGCCGCTCTGTACAGTCCCTGAAACCGCACGCAGGAGATCGAAGCCTTCGCCGTTGTCCAGCCCCAGGTGCAGTTGATAGCCCAATTGCCCGGTGACGTTGGCCGTGCCGCGAATCGTCACCACGCCACGCAGAGGGACGCCGGCTAACGGCTCTGTGATGGTCATCACGCTGGTCGCAATCAGAGGCGTGGGCGTGGCAGTTGGCGTCGGCGTGGCCGTCGGCGGTTCGGTTGGCTCGGCGGTCGCGCCAGGCGGGCGCGCGGTCGCGGTCAGAGTCGCGGCCGCGGCCGCCGTCGCACGGGCGTCAGCCGTGGCGTGGATCCTGGCCTGGTTGACGAGGTAGATGCTGTTGGTGTAGTAATCGCGGTAATCCCCAGTCTGCGTCACCAGGCGCAGTTGCAGGTTGTAGCGGCCATCGGGATAGGGCGGCGTGAACCACTCGAATAACGGGCCATCCACCACCACGTGCTCGACCGTTGTCAGCCAGATGCGCTGCACCAGCGCGCCGTCAGGGATCAGGTAGATTTCGTAACGCTGAAAGTTGTCAATCGTGGCTGTGCCGCGAATCGTCACCGTGCCCATGACGGCGTCCCCCGTGGCCGGCGATGTGATGCCGGTCTCAGCTGCAGACTTCGGCGAGGCTTCGATGAGCGGCTCGACTGAGCTCGCCGAAGTCTCAGCCGAATCGCTCAGTCGAGCGGCCAGGCGCGCGGCAGGCAGTAGGAGCGGGGGCAACAGGCAGATGGTGAGCAGGGCGACCGGAAGCCAACCCAGGTCAACAATTCGTTTCATCCAAGAACGTCTTTCGCACTTTCGCTATTTTTCGATCCGGCTCTGCGTTAGACCACGCGGGCCAGGACATCGTTACGTCGCCGCGCAAGCGCTTGGTTGCCATTGTACCATAACGCCAGGGGAATCGGCAATCAACCGTGCCAATCAGGGTGCATTTCAAACTGGGGGCAGGTTGGGCGATGGAAGCTTCGTCGTGAGCTCAGCCGAACGATCGCTGCAATGCCTGCAAAGCTCGCCTGCGCGAGCTGCACCGCGCAATTGAAACGCGCCCGCCACGAGGTGCAAGCGCCTCGCGGCCAGTCAGGCCCGCAGGGCCTTCCACCTCGTAGCCCGATCCGTTCACGGTCGGGCGGCGTTGTTGGTGCGCACGCCATGCGGCCACCAACAACGCCGGAGGCCAAAGGCCATCCGGCTACGAGGTGCAAGCCCCTGCGGGGCTGCGCCCCCAAACTGAAATGCACCCCGCCAATCAACCCTGCGCAACCTGATGATTATCAGTGTCAAGCCGCGCGCAATCTGGTAGACTAGGCGCAGCCGCTGTGCTACAATTGGGTGCCAGCGGCCTGGCGTTGGTGTGCGCGGCGAGTCTTCGCCCCCCACCGCGGCACCAGCATAATCGCAAGCAGCAGAATCGCCAAGAATTCTCAAGGAAGAGAAAATATGATGCTCACACAAGATTACGTTCAACTCGATGAAACCTATGGCGCCCACAACTACAAGCCCCTCAATGTCGTGATTACCCAGGGCCAGGGCGTCTGGGTGACCGACGTCGAAGGCCGGCGCTACCTCGACTGCCTAAGCGCCTACTCCGCGGTCAACCAGGGCCACTGCCACCCGCGCATCGTGCAGGCCTTGATCGCCCAGGCGCAAACGCTGACCTTGACCTCGCGTGCCTTCCGTAACGACCAAATGGGACTGTTCCTGCAAGACCTGGCCAGCTTGACGGGCTATGAGATGGCGCTGCTGATGAACACCGGCGCGGAAGCGGTCGAGACCGCGGTCAAGATGGCGCGCAAATGGGGCTATCAGCGCGGCGGCGTGCCTGAAGATCAGGCCGAAATCATCGTCTGCGCCGACAACTTCCATGGCCGCACGATCAGCATTATCAGTTTCTCCACCGAACCGCAGTACCGCGCTGGCTTTGGCCCCTTCACGCCTGGCTTCAAAGTCGTGCCCTTCGGCGATTTGCGCAGCCTGGAAGCCGCATTCAGCGCCAACACCGTGGCCTTCCTCGTGGAGCCGATTCAGGGCGAGAGCGGCGTCCACGTGCCGCCGGCCGGCTACCTCAAATGGGCCAAAGCCCTGTGCGAGGAGCACGACGTTCTCTTCATGGCCGACGAAATCCAGTCTGGCCTGGGGCGCAGCGGCAAGCTCTTTGCCTGCGACCATGAGAACGTCAAGCCCGATGTGATGATCATTGGCAAAGCGCTGTCGGGCGGCTGCTACCCGGTGTCGGCCGTCCTGGCCTCGGCGGACATCCTGAGCGTCTTTCGGCCGGGCGATCACGGCAGCACCTACGGCGGCAATCCACTGGCGTGCGCCGTGGCGCGGGAGGCGATGAAGGTGTTGGTGGAAGAAAACCTCATCGAGAACTCGGCCCGGCTGGGGGACTATTTCCAGGCCAAATTGCGCGCCATTGCCAGCCCCTTCGTGCAGGAAGTGCGGGGCAAAGGCCTGTTCATCGGCGTCGAATTGAAGCATGAGGCCGGCGGCGCGCGCCGCTTCTGCGAAGCCCTGATGCGCCAGGGTCTGCTGTGCAAAGAAACCCACGAGCACGTCATTCGCTTCGCGCCGCCGCTGGTGATTACCCAGGCCGAAATTGACTGGGCGCTCGCGCGCATCGAGCCGGTGCTCTTGGGCCAGTTCGAGGGCGCGCCGGCCCTGGCATTGGCCTGACTTTTTTAGCGAGGCCCCCACATGCAGCTTGGCTTTCCCGTCGCTGTGCAGGGGCGCCCCGGTTTACGCGCGTACGACAGCCGTTCTCCCCAGGCGCCTGGTGGGCAAGGCCCGCACCTCAGTGTGAGCCTTGCCTACCTGCGCGACATTCTGCGCTACCTGGCGCAGATGCGCATCCACTTCTATCGCGTCTCCAGCCGCCTGGCCCCGCACCTGGCCTTTCCCCAGCATCCTGAGTTGGCCGGCCAGATGGATCAATGCCAGGCCGAGCTGGCTCACACGGCCGCGCTGCTGCGCCGTGACCGCGTGCGTGTCACGATCCACGCGGAGGCCAGCGTCATCCTCAACAGCGACGACGCCGCGCTGACGTCCGCCAGCCTGGCGCATGTGACCGGCCTGGCTGATCTGCTGGATCGCCTGGGCGCAGGGCCTGAGGGCGTGGTGGTGATCCACACCGGCGGCGTCTACAGCGACAAAGCCACGGCGCGCGCCCAGTTCTGCCGCCGCTTCGCCCGCCTGCCGTTGGCCGTGCAGGCGCGCGTGGCGCTGGAAAACGACGATGACCGCTACGGCCTCAGCGACGTGCTGTGGATGCACCGTCAAACCGGCGTGCGCCTGGTCTTCGATCGCCTGCATCACCTGGTGTACAACCCCGATGGCCTGGACGAATTCGAGGCCCTGGGCCTGGCGCTCAGCACCTGGCCACGCGGGGTGCGGCCCAAAGTCCACTTTGCCTCGCCGCGCACCGCGTTCAACCTGTTGACGGCGGCGGACGCGGGCGGGCGCCGCCGCTTGCTGGCCGCGCCGCGCTGGACGCAGCACGCAGATTATGTCAACCCTTTTGAGTTCATTGACTGGCTGCGCCGCGCGCGCGCCGGCGGCCTGCCCGATTTCGACATCATGCTGGAAGCGCGCGGCCGGGACCTGGCCCTGCTGCGCCTGCGCGCCGATCTAGAGCAGTTTGCCCCCGACGTGCGGAGCTGGATCGAAAGCTAGAGGCAAAACAATGAACAGGACGCAGATCAACGCGGACGACGCACGCAGATTTGGCGGTACGGTTGGGCAGCCAATGCGGCTCCGGGGATGACTGGTGCAGCACGCGCGGCGTTGAAGTCCTTCTTTCGTCCAATCTGCGTTTTTCGGCGTGCATCTGCGTCCAACTCGAGAACTTCGTGAACGGTTACAGATAGAACCGTGCGACAGGAGGCGCCTGTGGCTGTGCTACTCAATATGAACGATCTACCTGCGCCGGGGCATCAGCGCGTGCTGGTGGCGGTGCTGCCTGCGCCGGCTGACCTGGCGCGCGCGGATGACGAGGGGTGGTATCGCGTGCCGGTGGCGCGTGCGCCCGGCCAGATGGCAGCCGATTACCTGGCGTTTTACCAAACCGGTGCCTTTTCCCCGGCTGACCGCTGGCAAGTGGCGACCCTGGCGGCCGTACGCCGCGTCGGCATTGCCCGCCGCGTGGACTTGCTGCCCGCGGAGTCGCAGCACCCGCGCGCGCAGGACGAATACTACCACATCGAGTTGGGACCGCTGTGGCGTCTACCGCAGCCGATTCCCAGCCGGCGCCTGCGTCGTATCACCTTCATCCCCACAACGCTGGCGCGACTACTCAGCGCGCGCGAAATCAACGATCTATGGGACAAGGGAACGGCGCAGGATCGCCTTTGGCGCGCGCTCTTGAACGCCGGGTTGGAGGCCGAACGCCAGGCGCCGTGGGATGATCCGCCGGGCGACGAAGCGCCCGACCCGGATGATCTGTGGGGCGTCGCCGAAACGCCAGAACGACCGCCAATTGACTTTGCCCTCTACGGCAGCGCCGGCCGCGTCGCGGTCATCTGCCAGCCGGCCGCGGCCGGCCCGCGCAATCTGCGTGAAGCCCGCGATCAACGCTACGCGCTGGCC
>NZ_UETR01000058.1:0-18155 GCF_900491745.1 Candidatus Amarolinea aalborgensis
GCCAGGAGGCGACCAAACTCATCATCGCCCACCTGGCCCATGAAGCCGACGCGCTGGCCGAGCCGCGCCGCGCCGACGGCCACATTGCCCGGCGCGCCGCCCGGCGCCTTCTTGAACGCCGGCGCTTCGGCCAGTGTGACGCCAGACACGGTCGGCACAAAATCAATCAACAACTCACCGCAAGAAATCAGATCGAACATCGGATGTATTTCCCTCATTCTGCCGCCAGCCACACGAATCGGTACGGCCCCAGTTCCAGATCGCCGCTGAGGGTGATCTGCTCGTCGGCCACCAGATCGTGAAAACGATAGGCCAGTCCCTGGATGCGCACGACGCTGTTGGCCACGGTTTGTTTGCCCTCGCTGAAATTGGCCAACAGAAGCAAGCGCTGCCCGCCCTGTTGGCGCACGTAACCGAGCACATGGCCATTGCCCGTATCGAAGATCGTCGTCTCACCCGCGCCCAGGGCTGGGGAGGTGCGCCGCAGCGCGATCAGATGCAGCAGGCGGGTGAAAAGTCGCCCGGCCAGCGTCGTCGGATCATGGCGACTTTCCATCTGAGCCTGGTTGGCGAACGGCCGGTGCACCCAGCGGCTGTCGCCCGCTTTGGCCGGGTCACGTACGTAACCATAGTCGTTCAACATGCCGATCTCGTCGCCCAGGTAGAGGAGCGGGACGCCCCCCATCGAAAGGATGAGGCTGTGCAGTAGCAGAATGCGCCGCAGCGCCAGCTCGATCTGGGGCGGATCGTTGTCGAACAGGGCTTTTTCCAGGCCGGCCAGGGACGCGGCGGTGCCAGAGATGCGGCAATCGCCGGTCTTGGGGTTTTCCTGGAAAGGCAGGCCAGCTGCAAAACTGCCGGTGAAGCGGCCGGTGTAGAAGGCATTGAGAAAGCGGCGGTGATCGAAGCCGTGAATGTTGACCCGCGCCGCGTCGCCGTCATCGAACGTCCAACCGATGTCATCATGACAGCGGATGTAGTTGACCCAGGCGCAGGCCGGGTTGATGCGAAAACGGTCGCGCAACGAGCCTTGCAGCAGCTTGACCTCGCGCGTCGCCAGCGCCTCCCACAGCAGCGCCATCAGCAGCGGGTTGTACGACAACTGACATTCGCCCGGCCCGATGTATTTCACCACGTCATCAGGATGGACGATGGCCTCGGATTTGAAGAGCAGCGCGGGCGCAGCCATGCGCGCCAGGGCGTTGTAGGCTTGAATGAGCAGATGGGCCTGGGGCAGGTTTTCACAGCTCGTGCCCAACTGCTTCCAGACAAACGCCACCGCGTCCAAACGCAGCACTTCGATGCCTGCATTGGCGAGGAAGAGCATTTCGCCCGCCATCGCGCGGAAAACTGACGGGTTGCTGTAGTTCAAGTCCCACTGGAAGCTGTTGAACGTGGTCCACACCCAGCGCTTCATGTCAGGCCGATAGGTGAAACTGCCAGGGCGCACATCGGGGAAAATCTCGCGCAGGTTCTTGTCGTAAGCGTCGGGCATGGTGCGATCGGGGAACACGTAGTAGAACTCTTCATAATCAGGATCGCCGGCCTGCGCGCGCCGCGCCCATTCGTGCTCATCCGAGGTGTGGTTGAAGACAAAATCGAGCACCAGGCTGATGCCGTTGGCGCGCAGCTCGTCTGCCAGGGCCGAGAGCTGCGGCATCGTGCCCAGGCTGGGATTGACGTCGCGGTAGCTGCTGACCGCGTAACCGCCGTCGTTGTTGCCGGCCGGGCTGGCGAAGAGCGGCATCAGGTGCAGATAGGTCAGGCCCAGTTCCTTGAAGTAAGGGATCTGGGCGCGTACACCTTCCAGGTTGCCGGCAAAGAGGTCCACGTAGCAAACGCCGCCCAACATGCGCTCGGATTTGAACCAGTGTGGATCGGCCTCGCGCGCCGCGTCCAGGCTGCGCAGAGCCGCCGGGCGGTCAAACCAGCTCAGGGCCACGGCGACCAGCAGTTCCTCCAGGTGATAGAAGAAATCGTAGCGCGCCGCGTAGAGGCCATGATAGGTCTCGAATAAGTGGGGGAAGTTGGCATCCAAACGGCGGCTAAAGTCCTGCCAACCGTCAGGATCGGCCGCGGCCTGGGCGGCCAAACGCGCCTGCACGCGCGGGCGCAGTCGTTCCAGGGTCAATTGGGTCTGCTGCTGTAACCAGGGTGTTTCGCTCATGGATTTAACCTAACCAGAGGTACTCATAAGGGGCTAAGTTCAACGTCAAGCTGCCGTCCTCGCCCATCGTCACGCGGCGTCCACTTAGCATGTCCCGCAGGCTCGACGCCACTGTTCTCATCTCGATGGTCACGGCCTGGGGAACCGCCGACAGGTTTTGCACGATGAACAAGCGTTCGTCCACGGTCGCGCGGGTGTAGGCAGCCACGGCCGGCGTCCCGCACTCCAACCAGGTGAGATCGCCGCGGCCAAAGGCGGGGTGGCGCTTGCGCACGGCAATCAGCCGGCGCATGGTGTGCAGCAGGGAACCAGGGTTGGCCTCCTGCGCGGCCACGTTGACGCGGCGATAGCTGTAGGTTCGATCCCCCTGCACCTCATCAATCACCGGGTCCTGCAAGCGGTCAGGCGAGGCGCTGGAAAAACCAGCGTTGACCGCGTCAGACCACTGCATGGGCGTACGCACGCCGTCTCGATCCTCCAGCCAGATGTTATCGCCCATGCCGATCTCGTCGCCGTAGTAGATGACGGGCGAGCCGGGCAGCGTCAAAAGGAGTGAATTTGCCACTTCGATGCGGCGACGCTCGTTGCCAAGTAGAGGCGCCAGCCGGCGTCGAATGCCGAGGTTCAGGCGCATGCGCGGCTCCGGCGCATAGAAGTTCCACATGAACTCGCGCTCCGCGGGCGTGACCATTTCCAGCGTCAGTTCATCATGGCAGCGCAGGAACGTGGCCCACTGGCAAATGTCGGGTAAGGGCGGGGTGCGAGCCAGGATTTGCTGGATCGGCGTGCGCTCGCCGCGCGCCAACGCCATGAAGATGCGCGGCATGACCGGGAAATGGAAGTTCATATGAAACTCATCGCCGTCGCCGAAGTAGGGGCGCACATCTTCCGGCCACTGGTTGGCCTCGGAGAGCAGCATGGTGCCTGGGGCGTACGCGTCCACAAATTGGCGCAGGCGCTTGAGAAAGGCGTGCGTTTCCGGCAGATTCTCGCTGCTGGTGCCTTCACGCTCGAAGAGATAGGGTGTGGCATCGACGCGGAAGGCATCCACACCCAGGTCAAGCCAAAACTGGACCGCACGCAGCATCGCGCGCTGCACGGCCGGGTTGTCGTAGTTCAAATCAGGCTGGTGATGAAAGAAGCGGTGCCAGAAATACTGGCCACGCAAAGGATCGAATGTCCAGTTGGACGGCTCGGTATCGAGAAAGATGATGCGCGTCGAGCGGTAACGGTCGTCGGTGTCGCTCCAAACGTACCAATCACGGTAGGCGGCGTGGTCAGGATGTGAAGGATCGTGTGAAGCCTGAAACCACGCGTGCTGATCGGAGGTGTGGTTGGGAACCAGTTCCACCACCACGCGCAGGCCGCGGCGATGCGCCTCAGCCACCAGGCGCCGAAAATCGTCCATCGTGCCGTAATCGGGATGGATGGCGCTGTAGTCAGCCACATCATAGCCATCATCGCGCAAGGGCGAAGGAAAGATCGGCAGCATCCAGAGAGCATCCACGCCCAGGGCTTGTAGATAGTCGAGCCGGGCGGTCAAGCCAGCCAGGTCGCCAATGCCATCGCCATTGCCATCGGCAAAGGCGCGCACGAACACTTCATAGAAGACAGCATCCTTGTACCAATCGTTCTGCATGGAACCTTCTTTGCGTGAGGATGACAAGAAGTTGCCAGCCTGCCAGGCAAGCTGGCAACTTCCGTTCGCTTAGCCCTTCACCGAGCCGGCCAAGAGGCCGCGCACGAAGAAGCGCTGCAGGCTGAAGAAAACGACCAACGGCAGGATCATGGAGACGAAAGCTCCGGCCGTGAGCAGATGCCAGTCGTTGCCGCGTGAGCCGACCATCTCGGCAATACGCATGGTCAGGACTTGCACATCGGCCTTGGCGCCGATGAAGATGAGGGCGATCAGGTAATCGTTCCAAACCCACAGGAACTGGAAGATGGAAAAAGAAGCCAACGCAGGCACTGAGAGGGGCAGGATCAGCCGTAAGAAGATGGTGAAATGCGAGGCGCCATCAATAAAGGCTGATTCCAGGATGTCGCGCGGCAGGGTGCTGATGTAGTTGTAGAGCAGGTAGGTTGCCAGGGGCAAGCCAAACCCTGTATGGGCCAGCCAGACGCCGAGGAACGTGCCGTTGAGCTGCAGCTTCACATAGTCGCTCAGGATTGGCACCAGGGCGATCTGCAAGGGCACGACCAGCAAGGCCACCACCATGACGAAGAACGCCTTACGACCGGGGAAGCTCATCCAGGCGAAGCCATAGGCCGCAAACGCCGCGATGAGGATGGGGATGACCGTGGCTGGAATCGTAACGATCAGGCTGTTGAGAAACGCGCCGACGAAGTTATCGCCCTGCTCCGTGGTGACGGTGCCATCCGCTTGTTTGATCTGAAATTGCTTGCCAGCCAGCACCTGGCCATAGTTATCGAGGGTGAACTTGAGGCCGGACGCCCAGCGCCGCTCCTGCACCTGGATCGTGCCCAGGCGTTTGTTGCCGATCCAGATCAGCTGCGTCTTGCCGTCTGGGGCGACGATGCCGGCGCGGAATTGATCGAACGTGCCTGTCACCCCACGGATCGTCATCGTCGGCGCGTTCGGATCCACGTCGGTGGGAACAGCAAACGTCTCGGTCTGCACCCATTCCCGGTGCGGGAAGACGTTCCACCAGCCGGAGCTTTGGATGTCAGCGCGTGTGCGGAAGGAAGAAACCAACAACCCGATGGTGGGAATGGTCCACAGCAGGATCAACAGAACCAAGCCGCCGTTGACCAGGATGTCCTGGGTCAGTTGTTGGCGCCTGGCGCTCGTGGTCTTGGCCGCCATCAGAACACCTCCTGCTGATTAAACTGGCGCAAGTTATAGATCATCACCGGGATGACGGCGATGAGCAAGACAATGGCAATGGCCGAGCCGTAGCCCGAATTTTGCGCGGTGAAGTATTCGCGATAGAACTGCGTTGCAATCACCTGCGTGCCAAACTGGCCGCCGGTCATCACCTGCACGACATCAAAGATCTTGAGCGTGAAGATGACAATCGTGGTGGTGACCGAGATAATCGTGGCGGAGATGTAGGGGATCATGACCCTGAAGAAGACCTGGATTTCAGTTGCGCCGTCCACACGCGCCGCTTCCATGATTTCCGCGGGAATCCCTTTGATGGCGGCCGAGAAGAGCACCATGGCGTAGCCGGTCTGCAGCCAGATGACAATCAAGATCAGGAAGAGATTGTTCCAGGGTTGAATGGACGACTCGGCTGTCCAGGCAATCGCTTTGCCGCCCAGTCCCGTCCATACGGCATTGAGGAGACCGATGTTGGGGCTGACGTTGTACAGCATGTTGAAAATGACGCCCGCGCCCACCATCGAGATCGCCATGGGCAGGAAGATCAGCGACTTGGCGAAGCTCTCGAAGCGGCTGCGGTCGGCCAAGACCGCAATCAAGAGGCCAAACACCACGCAGAAGGTCGAGCCGATGACGATCCACATCAGGTTGTTGCGAAAGGCGGTGAACATGTCGCGGTTGGTGAACACCGCCAAGTAGTTGCTCAGCCCCACAAAGGCTTTGCCATCGCGGTCGAACAAGCTGATCCAGAGTGTACGGACACTGGGCAGAGCCAGGTACCAGATCAGGATGGCGACGGCGGGGCCGATGAAGACGAATGGTAGAATACGGTCGCGCCAGAGGCCGCCCAACCGTTCCACGAACCAGTTGGCAACCAGGTAGAGCAGGGCGACGCCGCCCACGCCCCAGACAATGGCAACAATGGCGATGATCCCTTTGGGCGCATTGCTGGCGCGCAAGAACTGAAACCCTGCGTAGAGGACCAGGAAGGTGAGCACCGGCACGAAGAGTGAAATCAACACCCGCACAACGAATGTGAGGATTTGTTCCAGAGAGCTCTTGGGCTGCGCTCGCTCTGACATTTGCTGCATAGGTCACTCTCCTTGGCGTGAACGACAGGAGGGCGGTCATGGCGGCCGCCTTCCTGCCGTGGTCTGAGTCTTTAGGGCGCAGGACCGGAGCAAAAGCCCTGCGCCCGAAACTAATGACGACTTACTTAGGCCAGGAGGCGTCAATTTCCTTCAGAACCGTGTCCAGGTCCTTGGCGCCAGAGAAGTAGTCCGTGAAGCCCTTCCACTCGGAGCCGGAGCCAACCGCGCCGGGCATCAGGTCGGACGCGTCGAAGCGGACGGAGGTGGCATCGGCCGCCAGCTTAGCGACGTCACGGGTGACAACGTCGCCGTACCATGCGAGCTGGGCATCCTTGTGCGGCGACAAGGCGCCGCCTGAGGCCATCCAGCCCTTGACGCCTTCAGCAGTCGAGAATAACTGCATGACGGCGCGCACTTCGGGCCGGTCGTGGAACAAACCGAAGATGTCGCCGCCGACCAGGAACGGCTTGCCATACGCCGGGTCTACGGGCGGGAAGTAGAAAACGCCGTAGTCAACGCCAGCCACCGCTTCCTTGGGGAAGAAGGAGGTGATGAAGTTGCCCTGCTTGTGCAGCCAGCACTTGGGCGGGTTCTCGAACATCGGGGCCGGGGCGTCGCCGAAGAAGGTGGTCACGATCTTGGCCTTGCCGCCGTAGACCATCTTGTCGTCGTTCCAGATCGTGGCGAAGGTTTCGATGGCCTTCTTGACTTCGGGAGAGCTGAACTTGAGCTCGCCCTTGACCCACTTGTCGTAGTTCTCCAGGGAGGTGGTGCGCAGCATCATCTCCTCGGTCCAGTCGGTGGCCGGCCAACCGGTGGCGGCGCCGGATTGGATGCCGACGCACCACGGCGTGTCGCCATCGCTCACGATCTGATTCTGCAAGGCTTCCAGCTCGGCCCAGGTGGTCGGAATCTTGTAGCCCGCGGCTTCGAACGCCTTCTTCGGGTACCAGACCAGCGACTTGCCGTTGAAACGCTGCCAGATGCCGTACTGGTCTGGTTTGCCATCAGCGCCCGGAACGGTTGCCATGTCGAGCCAGGACTGCAGGTAGTTCTCCTTCAGCCACGCTTCCGGGATCACCTTGGTGATCGGGACAATCTTGCCCTGCCGGGCGAAGGTCGTCATCAGGCCGGGCTGCGGGAAGTCAACCACGTCCGGCGCATCACCTGCCTGCACGCGCACCGTGATGGAGGCCTCGAACTCCTTGGAGCCAGAGTATTCGATGGTGATGCCCGTCTTGTCGGTGAATTCCTTCATCGAGTTGTTGAACTTCACGGCGTCTTCATCGGTGAAGGGGCCGGTCATGGTCACCTTGGTGCCCTTGTACTTGCCGGCGTACGCATCCGCCAACTCAGTCAGGCCCTTGGCGCGGGCAGCCGCTTCACTGCCGCCGACCGACATACCGGTCGTGTCTGGGGCCTTGGTGGCTTCCGGGGCCATCGTGGCTTCCGGAGCCTTCGTCGCCTCTGGGGCCTTGGTGGCCGCGGGAGCCACAGTCGGCGCGGCGGCCTGGCCACAAGCGCCCAGCAGCATCGCCACAATCACCAACAGCGTGAGCAAATTCCAACGTCGCATGTTTCTCTCTCCTTGTCGTGATCTGAAAAATCGTATCATCACTTCAGCGCAGAGAACGCAGAAAAGCGATTGAAATCGCACCTCGTGGGCGTACCGCCCGGCGTCCACCTGCGTGGACGCGATGCCGGTCGGCGCAGGCCGACCTGGCGGCGGAACGCCCTTGCGGCCCGAATTCATTCGGCGGCTGCAGTCAGCGCAGATGCCTGAGAAATCGCACCTCGTGGGCGTACCGCCCGGCGTCCACCTGCGTGGACGCGATGCCGGCCGGCGCAGGCCGACCTTGTGGCGGAACGTCCTTGCGGCCCGAATTCATTCGGCGGCTGCAGTCAGCGCAGATGCCTGAGCGATTGAAATCGCACCTCGTGGGCGTACCGCCCGGCGTCCACCTGCGTGGACGCGATCCGGTCGGCGCAGGCCGACCTTGTGGCGGAACGCCCTTGCGGCCCGAATTCATTCGGCGGCTGCAGTCGGCGCAGGATGCCTGAGCAGCTACCTGGGTTCCTTTGTTCTTTGCGACTGAATCCTGCCGGTCGGCGGGCGCCAGGTCGGGCAGACCGCGTCCGTCGCCATCGTCAAGCAAGCATGAAATTAGGAAGCCTGGCCGATTCCTCCTTTACCTATCGCTCAAGCCGTCTCGCGCTTCACCAGCGTAAGCGGCAAGGTGATATTCTGAATGGGGCGCGTGGGATTCTCGAGCCGCGCCAGCAGCAGCTCGACGGCGATGCGGCCTGACTCTTCCAGGGGCTGGCGCACGGTGGTCAGGCCGATGTAGTCGGCCATGTCGAGGTCGTCAAAACCGACAATTGCCACATCATGGGGAACCTGTAAACCACGCTCACGCGCCGCCTTGAGAACGCCCAAGGCCTGCGTGTCGCTGGCCGCAAAGATGGCATCAGGCGGCGCGGGTAAAGCAAAGAGGCGCAGCGCCTGGCGATAGGCTGCATCCAGGCCATGGGGCGCCAACGCCACATGCGCCGCCGGCAGTTCCAGGCCTGCCTCCAGCAGCGCCTGACGAAAGCCGGTCAGGCGGCGATCGCTGGTGTGAATGGCGTAATCGGGTAGATCGGAATCGCCCACAAAGCCCAGGCGACGACGCCCCAACGCCAAGAAATAGTCCGCCACAAGTCGTCCGCCGGCCACATCATCAATCGTAATGCTGCTAAACATGGGGTGAGATGACTCGATCAAGACAACGTCCATCTCGTTGAAGGCCAAGCGCTGCATCAAGCGCTCTGCCACAGCCTCGGCAAAGGGCAAAGCCATGACAATGATGCCATCCAGGCGACGGGTCAACGGGAGGCTGGCAAGGTAGGCATCGCGATGAACGGATGAGTCCACATTGTAGATGACCAATTCATTGGCGACGGTGGATAGGGTGGTGGCAACCCCACGCAGGCGTTGCACAAAAGAGGGGTACGTAAAGAAAGGGGCCAGCACGCCAATGCGCTGCGTGCTGCGGCGAGCGCGTGCGGCCGCTTCAGCCTTGGGCACAAAACCCAACGTATCAATGGCCGTGATCACCCGCGCGCGCGTGGCCGGGTTGACCTGCTCGGGCGAGTTGAGCACGCGCGAAACGGACGCAATGCTGACGCCTGCCATTTGGGCGACATCGTAGATGGTCACACTGGGCATGATAGCCACCACCTCTTTGTGAGACGACTACTGATTGTCCTTACATGAAAGCACTTTCAGTATAGCAGCAAAGTCGCATCTTGTCAAGTCATTTGAGGGATTTTCAGGCTCACAAAAAACCCGGCTTCTCTCGGAAACCGGGTTTCTTCTGATCAACCGACCGTCAGCTTGCGGCGGAGGAGGAGGAGCGCCAGCCCGGCAAGCATCAACAGCGCGCCTGTCAACAACAGGGCGGCGTCGAATGAGATGCTCACATCGCCGGTGACAGGCAGGGTAAGGGTCAACAGGAAGGTGCGGCTGTTGAATGGCTGCAGCGGCCGCGCGTTCGCGTTGTAGATGGCCGTGTACTTGGCAATTTGCGCGTCCGACAGCTCCACGGGCGTGTTCATGACCAGCCATTGCACGCCTTCTGTGCACGGCGGGGTCGTCAACGAGCCGTTGTAGCGCCAGTAGGTGCGCGTGGCGGGCGCCAGTTGATTGGCATCCACCGACGCCCCGCTGACCGCCTGCGGTTCGCCGGCGGCGGCTGGCAGGTTATCCAGCACAGAGGCAAAGGCCGGATTTTCAGCGCCTGCCTTCAGCAGCACGCCAACCACCGCCAGCCCGCCTTTCGCGTTCTTGTGGACCAGGTGCAGCTCTAACGGCGCGAACTGACCGGCCAGCGCGTGTTCGCTGTGCGCATGAAAATGGAACTGCACCAAGTCGTAGCGCACACCGTTCAAGGTGATCGAGCTGCCCTTGTCATAGTTCACCTGAATCGTGTGGCCGTTGTTGACGATTGTGAGCGCGCTGGGCTGATAATTGAAACTGATGTCGGCCGCGTTCAGCGCCGCGTCGGCCGGAATATCCACTGGAGATTGCTCCGCGCCTTTGGCGCAGGTTGCAAAGTCAGGGCTGAGGTCGCCCCAGTGTTCGGGGCCGCTTTCGCCGCTGTAGGACCAATGGACGCCTTCGGCGGCGATGGCGCCCCCGGCCACGACCAACGCAAGGGCCAGCGCCGCGATCAAAGCACGCACAAAACGAGACGAGCGTTGCACGTGGATCATTTTGCACTCTATTTCAACCAGCGGGCGGATCAATGGTTGGCTGCGGCCGCTTCTTCCATTCTCTTGCGCAGGCTGAGGGGACGCATATCGGTCCACACTTCCTGGATGTAGGCCAGGCACTCCTCTTTGCTGCCTGTTTTGCCGGCGTCGCGCCAGCCGGCCGGTCTCTCACGCTCAGCCGGCCAGATTGAATACTGCTCCTCGTAGTTCACCACCACCGCATAGATCGTCGTATCCTCGCTCATTCTCTCGCGCCTCCTGTTCACGGCAAACATGTGGATTGGCGGGGTCTGATTCCCCGATTCGATCATAGTGATGATGGAATCAACATCAATCGGTAGTTTGAATTACAATGTTTGCATGAACCGCTGCTTTGACAGAACCGACAACGCGTGTTACCGTTGCCATGTGAAAACGGCGACGCTCCCATCTATCGGGCAGCCGCGGCCGATGCGATCTTCTCGATCCGGGCCGACGTGCGCCTGACCGACCTGCAACAGCGCCTCGTCGCCTTGATTCTTGCAACCGAGGGGGAAACTCATGTCTGATCGTCATTACACCGTGGTGCCGCGCACCCTCTGCTTCATCCTCAAGGGCGATGATGTCCTTTTGCTGCGCGGCGCGCCCACCAAGCGCCTGTGGCCCAACCGCCTCAACGGCGTGGGCGGGCACGTGGAGGCTGGCGAAACCGTTTATGACGCCGCCGTGCGCGAAATCGTCGAAGAGACGGGGCTGACCGTCAGCAACGTGCAGTTGCACGGCGTGCTCAACCTGCCGCCCAGCCCGGCCCAGGGCACGGGCGACGACCGCACCGGCGTCATGATCTTCGTCTTCACCGCCGAGGCGACCGGCGGCGCGCTGACGCCCTCCCCCGAAGGCACGCTGGCCTGGTATCCCCGCCGCGCCGTCTTGGACGGCAGCTTGCCTGACCTGATGGATGACCTGCACAGACTCCTGCCGCGCGTCCTCGCCGCGGCTGAGCCGATCTATTCCTGACCCGCGTTTTCTACAATCCTCTGGTCATGGTATAATGTGGGTGGTCATGACAGTCATGACGATTCAGGCCGTCCGGTGGGGAGCATCAGCCCTTTGATCTTGTCTGCGCAATCCGTGCGTGTGCAGGGCGCCACTGGTTGAGGATTTGCAAGCCACAATGCCATCGTTTGCCATTGTCAAAGACAGCACTGCCTATATTCCGCGCGACCTACTGCGCCATCATCAGATTACCATCGTACCCTTGTCGGTGACCTTCGACGGCGCCACCTACCGCGACGGTCTTGATATCACACCTGAGCAGTTTTACGGCCATCTGTCCCACCTCTCCAAACTGCCGGTCACCTCGCCGCCCACGGTCGAGGCGTTCATCGAGACCTACCAGAGGCTGGCGCAAACCCATGACGGCATCCTATCTGTCCACTTATCGGGCGATTACAGCCGCACCGTGAACGTGGCGCGCGAGGCCGCGGCCGCCGTGGACATCCCGGTCGAAGTGATTGACTCGCGTTCGGTTTCCATGGGCACGGGGTTCGTCGTGTTGGCGGCGGCGCGCGCGCGCGAGGCTGGGGCCACGCTGGAAGAAGCCACACAGATCGCCCGCCGCGTGGTGCCCTTGCTGCATGTGCGTATGATCGTGGACAACCTGCGCTATCTGCAGATGGGCGGCCGCATCGGCATGGCCGAACGCTGGATAGGCGCCGCGTTGACGCTCAAGCCAGTCCTGGGCGTGGAGGATGGGCGCACCACCATTACCGGCACCGCGCGCGGTCATCGCGCTGCGCTGGACGCGCTGGTGGGGCAGTTGCAAGAGGCAGTCGGCGAGCAGCCACTGCACGTGGCCGTGGCGCACGCGGCCGCCATGCGTGACGCGCTCTGGCTGTACGACCAGATTGCCGATCAGTTCAACATCGTGGAGATGCACTTCAGCGAGCTTAGCCCCGTGGTCGGCACCCATGTGGGGCCAGGCACCGTGGGCATTGTCTATTACGTGGACGAGTAAGCTCAGACTTACGCAGTCTCGTGTATTCTCGTGAGATGGGGGGGCATGTCCCGTAGTGGCACCTGACCTTAACCATCCATGATCGCGCCATCCGCGTCCGTCCCGTAGGGACGGTTGAACTCCTCAAGTCAAGGCGTCCCTACGGGACGACGAGCGCTGGGGTCGCCGCCGGTCTCAAGTCAAGGTCTCCCTCATTTCAGTCCTGGGAGGCAACCTCCCTTGAGCCTTCTTCAACAAGCTCAGCGAGCGTATAGGCCCCCAGTTTGAAATGCACCCGTCTTTGCGCAGCCTCTTGTCAATTGCCCGGCCGCGGCGTATAATCAACGTGACAGCCTTCCCAGCGGCGCTATGGACAACGGCCCGGCTTGCTGCGGGCCAAGGAGTGACCCATGATTCACCTGGAACTGACGGCCGAAGAAGCCAACCTGTTGCGCGCCGTCCTCCAGGCCTACCTGGACGACCTGCGCATGGAGATTTCCGACACCGAGAACTACGACCTGCGGAACGAACTCAAAACGATGGACGCGTTCCTCAAAGACCTCCTGCGTCACCGCCTGCCCCCCGCGCCAACGACCGAGTAACCACTCTGCGAGGGGAACGTGAAATCCCCTTGCGCAGGCTGGCTGCTGCACACAGCGCCGGGCAAGCCGAAACCGGCCTCGACCACACAAGCCCCTTACCCGGCGGGCCTGCGCAAGGTTGAACGGCTTTTCGGTCGCCCAACCCTCGCAGGGTCACGGGACATCACCGCGTTGACGTGCGACAGCCCCGCGTGCCTCTGAGACCGTCATCTCGTGGCAGCCCTGCGAGGGGGGCACGTGAAATCCCCTTGCGCCGTCCCGCAGCCGATGTGACTTCTGCTTGGGCCAGGATTCAGCACCCAGAATTGCAGCACCCAGAAATCAGAAGACAGAAGCCGCCAGGGACACAACTACCCGAACGCCGAGATTACCGAAGAAGCCGTCGGGCACGTCCCTAAGGCGCCCGGAACAACGAGCGTTCCTCGGATAAGTGTCCCAAGAACCGCCCCGCACCACGGGCTCACCCTCGGCTTCTGGGTCGTTGCGGCCATCATCCGGCTGATAGGGATAGGGCCGGTAACGCGTGCGCGTCCACTCCCAGACGTTGCCGCTCATATCGAGCAGGCCTGTCGAGGTCGCGCCGGCCGGGTACATCCCAACCGCCGAGGCCCGGCCAACCTTGACATCAATGTTGGCCCGCTCCTCGCCTGGCGCCTCGTTGCCCCACGGGTAGACCCGCGCATCGCCGCTGCGCGCGGCCTTCTCCCATTCGGCCTCGCTGGGCAGGCGCACCGCGAACTCGTCCGGCAGCGCCGGCCATTGACCCGCGGTCGCCCGCGCCCGCCACTGCGCATCGAGCCAGGCGGCGTAGGCCATGGCCTCGAACCAACTGATGCCAATCAGCGGGCGGTTGGGCGTGCGCACCTGGTCGCTCCACCTCATCGGCGCCCCGCGCTGGTCTGGGGTACGTTGCTTGAGCATCTTGCGGAGATCGTCATCCTTCACCTGGCTGTCCCACACACCCTGCCGCCAGGCCCAGCCGGTCTTGGTCCACCAATGGTCATTGGTATAACCATCCCTCTCCACAAAGGGCTGGAACTGGGCGACCGTCACCGGGTAGCGCGCCATCCAGTAACGATAGGGGATGGTGAGAGACTTGGGGTTGCCCAACTCGTTGTCCCAGATGTCCTTGTCCCCCTTCTGGCTGCCCATGACGAACGGCCCGGCCGGGATTTCAACGAAGCCCAGGAACGGTTCTGCCTGGCCGCAGGTGTGTGCGGGCAGGTGCAGCCGGCCCGGATCGAAGCGCGGATCGCCGAGCTGGCCAAGCAGGTCGCCGGCCTCCGCGCGTTCACGGCCGGGCAGGCGTCCGCCTTCCACCAGGGCCGCCAGCCAGCGCCGCACGCGACGCAGCACCGCTTCGTAGACGCGCTGGCCGGCCGCTTTCTCCAGCAGGCGCAGTTCGTGCGCGGCCTGTCCCGCGATCACAGCCAGGCGCCAGGCCGTATCGTTGGCCGCGGGTTCGGGGTCGTCAGGCAGCAGCGCGTTGACCAGGTTGACCGCGTCGCCGTAGCCGCCGCGCTGCTTCTTGCCCGCGCCCAGCACAAAGACCTCGCGCCACCACGCGGGGTCTGCGCTGAGCAGGCGCACGAGCAGCGCGGCCGCGTCCGGCTGGCCCACGAGGAAACACGCGGCCAGGTACTCCTGCAGCGAGCGGTGCACGAACGCGTAAACCCCGCTGCGGCGCTCAATGAGCAGGCCGGCGCGCTCCTGCAGGTAACGCAGCACCGTTTCCGGGGCCAATGTGCCTAGCAGCGGCTTGAACGCGACCAGGATTTCGCCCTCGCTGATGTCGGCCGGCTCGCTGTCATCGGTCCGGCGGCCGGCGCTGCGTTGGCGTTGGTGCACAGTGAAGGCCAGCCGCTCCAGCGCCTCGCGCACGCTGGTATCGCCCACGCCCAGCACCTGCGCAATGCCCGGCTCGATCAGCGGTTCATTATCCGGCCCCAACACCTCGCGGCCGCGCTGCCAGCGCGCCAGCAGCAGCTTGACCGTCTCCTCGTACAGATCCGCGCGGTCTTCGGGCAGCTGCCCCCAACTGCTGTGCAGCGTTGCCATCAGCGTCAGCAGCAGGGGCCGTGAGGCCAAATCGGCCAGGAAGGGGCGCTCCTGCAGTGCGGCCGCCAGGCGCTCGCCGCGGCGCTGCGCGGTCTGCCTGTCCCAGCTCAGGCTGGGTGCGACCGCCTGGTACCAGCGGTCAATGAAGCGCTGCACCTGCCCTTCGTCGAAGGGCGCCAGGGCCAGCGTGCTGAAACGGGGCAGGCGCCACTGCGGGTCGGCATAGGCATAGGGCCGCGCGGTGACCAAGACACGCGTGACCTTGGGCAGGGGCGCGAGGAAGTCCTGGATCGCCTGCAGCAGCACCTGGCGCCGGCGCTGCGCCTCCGGCACCTCGTCCAATCCGTCGAGCAGGATGACGCCCGGCTCTTTGAGCAGGCGCTGCTGCCAGGCGCCGAACGCGCGGTCGCCGGCCGTCTCGCCCAGGCGCTGGCGCAGGTCGTCGCGAATTGCGTCCCAGATCATGGACGCCGCGCCCTGCCGGGCGCTGACCGGAATCTGGCGTGCGGCCACTTCCCGCAGCAGCAGGCGCACCGGCAGCGCGCCGGCCAGCGCCTCAGGCAAGGTCGGGCTGTTGGTTGCCAGCAGATAGGCCAGGTAGTTGACGAAGGTGGTCTTGCCGGAGCCGGCGTCGCCGGTCAGCACCGCCAGGCGATTGGCCGCCAGCGCGAGGGTTGCCAGCAGCGGCGTGCGGTCGCCGCCTTCGCCGCGCGCCAGGTGTAGGGCCAGGTCGCGCTCATCCCGCGTGCGCTCCGCCGTGACCGCCACCACGTCCAAGTCCACGTACACATCGGGTAGGGGCACGGGCGACTCGCCGCTGGTGCGCACGAACTCGGTGTCAATGATGCCCAGGGGCAGGCGGCTGCACTCGGCCGCCAGGCTGCGCAGGTACGCGGCCAGCAGCACATCCACCGGCACCTGGTCGGCCGGGGTGTTGGCGTAGAAATTGCTGACGTAGACCCGCCACTGGTCGCGGCCGACAAAATCGCCGCCGCCGGTGTTCACATCCCCGGCCACGAGCGCGCCGCCCGCGGTCTGGATCAGCAGCTGCAGCTCCGCGTTCAGCTCCTGGCTCTTCTGCTCAGTGATCTCATCGCCCAGGATGCTGCGCAGGGCTTCGAGCTTGAGCAGCTTGTCCTTGAGGTCGGCCACGCGGCTGCGCAGGGTTTGCATCTGCGCCGCCGCGCTGGCGGCCGGGGCCTGCGCCTGCGTCCCCGCGCCGCGAAAGTCGAACAGGCCGCGGCGCCGTGAGTAGAAGTTGGGCGCCTGCGCCATCACCTGGCGCCAGCCCGCTTCCGTCACCCAAAAGATCAGGCTGTGCGGGTAGTCGCTGAACGCGTCGCGCTGCAAGTCCAGGTAGCCGAAGACCGCGGGCATCGCGGCTTCCAGGCCGGTGTAGGAGACGACCAGGCGTTGGCGCTGCACGGCCGCAGGCAGCGCATCCAAGGCAGCCAGGGGATTGGCGTGGCCGGCGTCGAGCGCCACGTCCATGAGCGGCACGGAGAGGCGCAGCACCAATTCCTGGCGCATGCGCTGGCGGCCGCTCTCGTTGTCGTACAGCGCAAACGTCCACGCGCCGCGCTCGCTGGCATTGAGCAGCGTAACCAGGCGCTGCAGCGTTTCTTCCAGGGCAGGGTTATCGAGCATGGGATACCTCTGAGACTTCCGAAGTCTCGTAGACTTCGGAAGTCTGATGGGCATGGGGGTGTGATGTCACGCCCGGCTGGCTTCCTCGCTGGCGAGCAGCGGCAACACAATGGGATGCACGTCGCACCAGCGTTCGTCGTTGGCGTATTCAAGCAGGCTCAGGTTGTGAAGCACCTCGCGCACTGCGTCTTCGTTTTCCAGCCACTTGCGCTGATGATAGTCACGCAGCGTAACGTAGTGGCGCGGCTCCAGTAGAGCCTGGTAGTCGTGACGAATCTCCGTGACTGCGCCTTGCACATGTACAAGGTCAATCGTCGCCTGGCCGGCGCTAAGCGCACGCAGGGCCGCGTTCTGAACCAATTGCACCAGCGTCACGAGAAGTCCTCCGCTCATGGTAACGGCCAGGTCCAGTGCGGGCGGCTCGATCAAGGCGGCATCCATGCGACTGAGCACGACCTGCTGTAACATCGCCTGCCCGACGGCGTCAGGCGCGCCGTCGCGATGGTACACCCGCACATTGGGCAGGATGAAGCGATGCGCGAAACTGGTGCGGATTTGCGAGAAGTCATTGTCGTAACGTAAGGCCACCGGAAAGGAATAAATGATGTGGGCTTTCGGCGCGGTCAACGCATACGCGGTGTTGAGAAAGAGATCGCGCGCGCGGGCCAAGTCGAGCTTGTCAATGTCTTCGACAATGATCAGGACGCGGCGCCCGGTGTTCTTCGTGATTTCGGCGATGACCTGGTTCATCTTGTCAAGCAGATCGGAGAGGCGATGCTCGACTCTCTCGCGCACCTGGCGACGCGTGACGGCTTCGGCGCTCACCTTGCCTTCGAGTTTGAGCAACAGGAGATTGACATTCGCGACCAGGCTGGCATCCGCCTTCGGCTCAAACGTTTTCTCAATCACAATCTCCTGGGTAAACCAGCGGTAGACATCATCGAGCAGTACGTCGCCGATCACCTTGCGCTTACGGCGGCCAATCGCTTCCCCGGTGGTCGCCTGGCTAAAGAGACGCATCGCGATCGCCAACAGCAGATCGGTGTAGGTGAGATCGCTCAGATTCAACGCGCGCGTGATCGAGAAGTGCACCACAAAGAAGCTGTTGCGCAGCAGCGTCGCTAATTTATTCAACTCGGTGGACTTGCCGCTCCCACGATGCCCGGTGAACAGAACCTTGACCGGTTCCCGTTGGCGTTCCAAGTAGATGCGCATCGGCTCCAGTTCACTATTGGGCCGCGTGACATAGTATTGTTCCAGGGCAGCGCCTTCCAGGGGCTGCTGTGGGTTAAACACGTTCAACACCTGCCCCAGATTTGTCGCAATCATCGTAACATCCCTCCTCTCCGCGCGCTCTGTGTCTATCTGTATCATCATCTAAATTAGAAGTTGTGTCAAAAGAAGTTGTGTCAAAAACACTCAGCGGCTCAAACCGCAGCAACGTGAGGCCCATCCTTCCCCCCTTCTCCTCTCCGCCGTGCGGAGAGGAGAAGGGGCCGGGGGATGAGGTGAGGCC
>NZ_UETR01000057.1:0-18459 GCF_900491745.1 Candidatus Amarolinea aalborgensis
GAATTTGAAATGCACCCGTCGGGCGACGCTGTGTGGCGCGCATTGGGTTTCTGACCACAGAGATCACAAAGCGCGCAGAGAAATCTCTTTTTTCTTGTGAGCGCCTCATGGGGTATAATGACAGGGTGAAGAAGGGGGGCAAGCCGCGCACGATCCCCCTGTGGAGCACAACAGCATGGGCACGATAGGGCACGAAACAGATTCAGCCGCTCTGCAGCGGGTACTGCAGCAGGTGGCGCACTTCTACGAAGCAGAGGTTGATTGGGAAACCCATATCGAACGTCGCTTTGTCGAAGGGTTTTTACAGGCGCTGGCAGATCAAGGCGCGGACGCGGAAACCTATGAGGCAGCCTGGGAAACCATCCGTTTCCTGGTGTGGTACCTCGACCACCTGGGGCCAGAAATCAGCAGCCTGGAAACGCTGCGCGCGTATCATTTCAGCGAGTTGGTCACTGATTTTACCGACCGCAAAGTGCTGGGACGCATCGGCATGACCGAACGGTTGGCCATGGCGACCACGGTGCGCGATTTTTTCGCCTATCTGACCACCGCCGGCGGGCTGAGTCAGGCGCAGGGCGCCATGCTGGCGCAGGCCTATCAGACGATGAGCGTGACGCCGGGCCAGATTACGCGCATCGAGCGGCCTGAGCCTCTCGGCGGCGAAACCTTTTCCGCGACGGTCAACCGCGGCCAGGAGATTATCTACACCTACAACGACTACTGGCTCACCCTGGTTTGTCTGCGTGACTTCGGCGGGCACTGGGATGCCATGAAGGCCGCCGTCCATGCGCTGCCCGACGCGGCCGCCAAGCTGCGCCTGATGGAGCGCCTGCTCAGCCTGGAGCAGCAACGCGTGGAAGGGCTGCGCAATTTGCTCGGCCTGCGGCAGCCTGCGCCGGCTGAGCTTCAGCGCGCACGGCGTTTCTTCCGCACCGGTCACGTCAACCTGGCGCGCGCCTGGTAGCTTCGTCGCCGCCAGCCAATGTCCTCAGCGCCGCCGCGCCATCGTAGGTTCCGCTCGCGCGCGGCTGCCCATGCCAGCGTTTCTGCACCAAGCCATGTTCACGCCACAGTCCGGGCGCGGCCCCGGGACCAATTACCAGCGCGTCACCCGACGTTCTGTTCCGGCCAGCAGGCGCTGGATGTTGGGGCGCAGCGCCCACACGCAGGCCAGCGAGGTGAGAAAGCCGTAGACCAGGTGCTCCCAATGGGCCACGGCGGGAAAGGCGAGCAGAATGACGGTCAGCGCAGCCAGCCCACCGACCGACGCGGTCAGGGTGGCGACGGACGCGTAACGCGAAAGGTAGAAAACGATGGCCGCGATCACCACCATGGGCACGCCCACATACGCATTGAGCGCAATCAGCCCCGCGGCCGTAGACATGCCGCCGGCGCCGCCGCGAAACTTGAGGAAAACCGACCAGTTGTGGCCGATGATCGCGGCCGCGCCGGCCAGCGCCGCGCCCAGTTCACCCGTCAACAGGATGTGGCGCGCAAGCGCAATCGCCGCCGCCGCCTTCAGCGCATCGCCCAGCACCGTCAACGCGGCCGGGCCAAAGCCCAGCGCGCGCAGCACGTTGGTGCCGCCCGTGCGGCCGCTGCCGTGCTGCAAAATGTTGACCCCGTGCGCGCGTCCAATCAGATAGCCGATCGGTATGGAACCGATCAGGTATGCGATCGCCACGGCAAAAACCACTTTGTGCCACTCCATCGTTGCTGTGCCTCCAACCTCATTGTCTTGCGCTGGCTCGGACCCGAGGGGCCGTCAGCAAGAGAAAGAACACAACCACCCCCGCTTGGATACGACGAGTTTACGGCGCGCGTGGCCAGGGCGAGGCTCAACGTCAAGGGTCGCCTCTCTATTTGGATTGGGTATCTAGATTACGTTTGATTTGACAAGAGCGCCGCTTGACGGTACAATCGCCCGCACGTTCGTTTACTCCACCGGCCCCCACTCTGTCTGTGTTGAATCAACTGTTGAGGACGACGTCAAACGCAAACCCAGCGTCCCACCGCGTGCAGTCGTGGCTTGCTTTGGCGTCCGTTCCCTGGGTTGGTTCATCACCTGTTCCGCTGCTCGTTTCGCAAGGAGGTTACTCATGGTTCGATCGTCCCTATTGCGTCTGTTACTCGTAGCGAGCCTGGTTCTGCTGATGATTGCCTCCAGCAGCCTGGCCCTCGCCCAACCTGTTGGCCAACCAAGCGGCCAACCCGTCACCCACGCGGCCGCCGCGCCCGCTTTCGACGCGGCCAACCCACCCCAAATTGTCGAGCTGATCCCATCTGACGAGGTAAAGGGCCAAGATGCGCCAGGCGGCGTTCCTTCCGCGCCTATCCCAAATGCGCCCTACGGCATGGCCATGTTCAGCGAGACCGAGACTAACAACACTGCGGCCACGGCCAACGCCCTGCCCAGCACGTCGCTGGTCGCCGTCGGCAACATCTTCCCCGGCGCCGACGTGGACTACTTCTCTTTCACCGGCAACGCCGGCGACCGGGTCTACGCGGCTCTCATGACCAGTTTCTCGGCCAACGCCAGCAGCGACAGCCAGCTGCGCCTGATTGCCAGCGATGGCACGACCGAGATCGAGTTCGACGACGATGACGGCAGCTTCGGCACCCTGTCATCGAGCATCGCCGGCGCGACGTTGCCTTCGGCCGGCACCTACTACCTGCGCGTCAACCACTTCACCGCGGCCACCGGTCAACTGCGACCGTACTATCTCTACCTGCGGGTACAGAGCGGCTCGCCCACGCCTGAGACCGAGTCCAACGACACGCCCGCCACCGCCAATGCACTCCCTGCGAACGGTTGGGTCAGCGGGACGCGCAACCCGGCCGCGGCCACCGAGCAGGACTGGTTCAGCTTTACCGCCAACGCCGGCGACACCGTGTACCTGGGCCTGGACCTGGACCCAGAGCGAGACGCAGTCCAGTGGGACGGACGTCTCGGCATTGCCCTGTTTGGCGACGCCGGCAACCAGATCCTGGTCGTGAACGACACCAGCGCCGGCAGCGCGACCAACCCGCTCTCCGAAGCTTTGTTCATGACGGTCAAGACGGCAGGCACGTATTACGCCTTCGTGGACTCGGCCAG
The DNA here is from genome assembly GCF_900491745.1 of Candidatus Amarolinea aalborgensis. Lineage (NCBI taxonomy): Bacteria > Bacillati > Chloroflexota > Caldilineae > Caldilineales > Candidatus Amarolineaceae > Candidatus Amarolinea > Candidatus Amarolinea aalborgensis. The sequence continues at coordinate 3,098 of NZ_UETR01000057.1, forward strand.
CGCCGCGGTGGGCGGGCCGACGGCTACCTACAACCTGAGCGTGACGATCTACCCGGCCGTCACTGAGGGCGTCAACTGCACGACGTACACCAGCACGGATCCGCCGCTGCCCATCGGGCCGGCGGCCGGCGCGTTGACCAGCTCCACCATCACCGTGCCCGGCAATCCGCGCATCGCCGACCTGGATGTCTCGATCCAGCTCAATCACGCGCTGATGGCGGACATCGACGCGCATCTGCGTTCCCCGGCTGGCAACGACAACGGCATTTTCACCGACATCGGCGCCACCGCTGTGGGCGGCCAGACCCAGATGGATATCACCTGGGACGATGAAGCCGCCATCCCGCCCGCTTATACCGTGGTCAAGGGCATGATCCTCAAACCAGAGCTGGCCTATCGCCTGAGCTGGTTCGACGGCGAGAACGCCGGCGGCGTGTGGACCCTTGACCTGCGCGACGATGCCAACGCTGCCAGCGGCGGCACCCTGACCGGTTGGAGCATCACGGTCTGCGAGCCGGTGCCGCCGCCGGTTTGCCCGGCCGGCTATCAGCAGGTCACGGTGTACAGCAGCGACTTCGAGGCCGACGACGGCGGCTTCACCCATTCCGGCGTCCAGGACGAATGGCAGCGCGGCTTGCCGACGTTCGCGCCCATCACCTCCTGCAACAGCGGCAGCAACTGCTGGAAGACCGACCTGGCCAACACCTACAACGCCAGCAGCAATCAGGACCTGCTGTCGCCGGCCATCAACCTGGCCGGCCTCAGCGGCCCGGTCATCCTGCATTGGGCGCAGAAGTACCAGATAGAAAACGCCACCTTCGACGGCGCTTACGTCCAGGTGCAGCAGGTCGGCGGCGCCAACCCGACCCGGCTGTGGACGTGGCTGGATGCCACCATGACCGACACCGTCGGCAACCCTGCCACGACGCTCAACGCAAGCGCCGGCTGGGGCGAGCGCTCGGTGGATATCAGCAGCTACGCCGGTCAAAACATCGAGGCCCTCTTCCACCTCGACAGTGACTCGACGGTCAACTTTGCGGGCCTGGCCATTGATGACGTGAGCGTCACGGCGTGCCAGCAGCTGCCCACGGCCACGCCGACGGATACCCCGACCAACACGCCGGTTCCGCCCACGGCCACGCCAACCGACACCCCGACCAACACCCCGGTGCCGCCGACGGCCACGCCGACGGACACCCCGACCAACACGCCGGTTCCGCCGACGGCCACGCCGACCAACACCCCGACCAATACGCCGGTCCCGCCCACGGCGACACCAACGGCCACCAATACGCCAGTCGCCGGCGCTTGCGGATCGGTCACGATCAACCCGAACACTGCGATTCCGGACAACAACGCGGCTGGCATCTGCTTCCCCATCGTGGTCACCGATGTGGGCACCATCACCAACATCACCGTCTCCACCGCGGTCACGCACACCTGGATTGGCGACCTGGTCTTCCGGTTGGTGGCCCCGGGCGGCTCGCCGTTCCTGGCGATGCTCAATCGCCCAGGCGGCACCGGCACGGGCGTGGGTGATTCGTCCAACATGTCCGCGCTGTTCCCGCTGCTCTTCACCGACGCCAGCGGCGATCCCGCCGAAAGCATGGGCAACACCCTCGGCACGAACGGGGTGGTCTGCCAGGACGACGGCCGCTGCTCCTACAGCCCCAGCCCCGACGGCTTCTCCGGCTCGTTGGCCAACTTCGCCGGCTTCGCTGGCCTGGCCAGCAACGGCACCTGGCAGTTCTGCGCGTCGGACAACGCCGCCCTGGACACCGGCACCGTCGCTTCGGTCACCCTCAACCTGACCTGCGGCGCGCCGCCCACGGCGACCCCGACCAACACGCCGGTTCCGCCCACCGCCACGCCGACCGACACGCCGGTTCCGCCCACCGCCACGCCAACGGACACCCCCGTGCCGCCCACGGCCACCCCGACCCCAACGGCGACGCCGGTGGCCCCACCCAACATTGACGTCAGCCCGCTGAGCCTCTCCGCGATGCAGGCGCCTAACACCACGACGCAGCAGACGCTGACCATCTCCAACACCGGCGGCGCGCTGCTCAACTGGACCATCGCCGAAGAACCGGCGTCGGTCAACCAGGGGGCAGCCCTCAAGCCGCAGGCGGCGACCAGCGCGCGGCGTGCGCCGGCGGCTGGCGACACCAGCAGCCGCAGCGGGTCCACCGACGCCACGGCCCCGATCGTGTACGACTCGCCGGCCAGCTTCAGCGAAGGCTTCACCGACATCACCCTGCTGCCGGGGATGGGCTGGTTCCTGCAGAACAACTCACAGCCCATTGGCCTCACTGGCTGGTTCCAGGGCAACACCACCGTGTTCAGCGCCCAGGCCGGTGCGGCTACCTCCTACATCGGCGCCAACTTCAATAACGGCGCGGGTCTGGCCACCATCAGCAACTGGCTGCTGACGCCGGTGTTGAGCCTGAGCAATGGCGACACCTTCTCCTTCTGGACGCGGACCGTCGACATCCCGGCGTTCCCGGATCGGCTGCAGCTGCGGTTGAGCACGGCTGGCGCCAGCACCAACGTGGGTACGTTGGCGACTGAGGTGGGCGACTTCACGACGCTGCTGCTGGATATCAACCCAACCCTGACGGTTACCGGCTACCCCAGCACGTGGACGCAGTACACGGTGACGCTGAGCGGTTTGTCGGGGAGTCCAACCGGGCGCTTCGCCTTCCGCTACTTCGTGACCAACGGTGGGCCGAGCGGCGCCAACTCGGACTACATCGGCATTGACACCGTCGAATACGTCAGCGCGGCGCCGACGGCCACCCCGACGAACACGCCCGTGCCGCCCACGGCGACGCCGACGAACACCCCAGTCCCGCCCACGGCCACCCCAACGGCGACGAACACGCCGGTTCCGCCCACCGCCACCCCGACCGCCACGCCCGGCCCCTGCCAGGCGCCGTCGGACGTGCCGTGGCTGAGCCTCAGCTTGTACGCTGGCGCGACGGCTGGCGGCGGCAGCACCCCAGTGACGGTCACCTTCGACTCGACCGGTCTGGCGGTTGGCACCTACAACGCCCGCCTGTGCATTGACAGCAACGATCCAGACGCTGGTCCTGGCAACGGCACCACGCGCGTGATCGTGCCGGTGACATTGCTGGTGGTGCAGCCGACGGCCACGCCGACGCCGACGCCCACCCCGGGTTCGCCGACTGGCGTGCAGTTGAGCGGCCTGGACAGCGGTTCCGCCGCCCCGGCGCCCCTCAACGCCTGGCTGTTCGTGGCCCTGGCCCTGGCAACGCTGACCGGCGCCGCAGCTCTCCTGCGCCGCCGCAGCATGCGCTAAACCGTTCGCGGCCCCCGCCGCCGCTTAGAAGTAAAGAACGAGATAGACCGTCATGGTCTATCTCGTTCCTTTTTCTGTGCAAGAAGCCCCCTCGCAGGGCTACGGCCAGACAGCAGGCTCAGAGTCACGCAGCGCCCTCACAGGCTGACATGCCGATGTCCACGATCCCCTGCGAGGGTTGGTCGTGCCGAGAAGCCAACCTTGCGAAGGCTCACCGCACACGAATCCACTGGCGCAGCGGGCGATCTCGGCCCGTCCGCTGCGCTCCGGTGCAGCCAGCCTTCGCAAGGGGACAGCGTCGCGGCCGAGCGTGTTAGTAATCAATCTTACCGATTGAGGCAGACGAAAAACCGGATATTTGACAAACTGCGCCTTCGATGGTAATATCGCTTCACTGTTAGCGACAAACCATCAGCTTCGTAGCACCTCTCAACACAGAAATAGGTTTCGTTCGCAGTTCCGTCAACCAGGGCCAGATTCCCGTCAGCCGCCTGCTAAACGTTGAGATCCCCATGGGACCTCGTTTGCGGGGCTGCACGGTTCAGTTCTAGCCCCGTTTTCTCAAGGAGGAAGAGCATACTTATGTCCACATCGCGTTCTTTCCGCATTCTTGCCGTTCTCGGCCTGGTCTTCGCGGTCGTTTTCTTGACCGGCGCGGCCCTGGCCGCCGGCGATCAAGCCGCCGGCGCGCGTTTCACGCAGCCTGAGAGCTGTGTGATCTACCGCATCACCCTGGACGGTTCCCAGGAAGTTCCGCCTAACACCAGCCCTGCCACCGGCAGCGGCACCATCCAGGTGGACCCCGATACCCACACCTTGTCGTACAACATCACCTTCAGTGGGTTGACCAGCACCGAGACGGCCGCGCACATTCACGGCCCGGCCCCTCGCGGCAGCAATGCGGGCGTCCTTTTCCCCCTGCCGTTGGGCAATCCCAAGGTCGGTTCGGTGACTTTCACCGACGCCCAGGCTGTTTGGATTTCTGGCGGCCAGACCTACATCAACATCCACAGCACGAACTTCCCTGGCGGCGAAATTCGCGGCCAGATTGACGGCCCGATTGCGCCGTGCGCGACGGCGACGCCAACCCCTACGAATACGCCGACCAACACCCCCACCAATACCCCAACCAACACGCCGACCTTCACGCCCACCAACACCCCGACCAATACGCCCACCCCCACGAATACGCCGACCAACACGCCGACCAATACCCCGACCAACACGCCCACCAATACCCCCACCAACACGCCGACCAATACCCCGACCAATACGCCGACGAATACCCCCACCAATACGCCGACCAACACGCCGACCAACACGCCGACGATCACGCCGACGGCCACTCCAACGCCGCGCACCGCTGACCTCGACATCCAGAAGATTGCCAACATCTCCTCGATCGTGCCGGGCGGTTCGGTCAACTACATCCTGACCGTGACCAACTTCGGGCCGAACACCGCGCTGGGCTTTGTGGTGACAGACATGCTGCCGCCAGGTACAGAGGTGCTGTTCATCCACCCGGACGCGCCGACCTGCACTGTGACCAACAACGTCGTTACGTGCACCTTCGGCGCCCTGGCAGGCGGCGAGCAGCAAATCATCAAGATCGTCACCCGCTACGCGGGCGCCTCGTGTGATCCGATTGTCAACACCGCTTCGGTCGCATTGACGCCTGGCCAGCCCGTGGTGGATCCGAACCCGAGCAACAACACCAGCACTGCCACCGTGAACGTGATCTGCACGCCCACGCCGACGCCGACCTTCACGCCGACCAACACCCCGACGGCGACGCCGACCAACACCCCGACCAACACACCCACGCCGACGAACACACCGACCGCGACCCCAACGCCGCTGCCGGTTTCCGATCTGTCCGTGGTCAAGGAAGGTCCGGCCACGTCGCTGATGTCGAATCCGATCAATTACACGATCGTGGTGACGAACAACGGCCCGCAAGACGCGCCCAACGTGCGCATGATTGACTCGCTGCCTGAAGGCGCCACGCTGGTCTCTGTCGTCCCCGGCGCGCCCACCTGCACGGTCGCCAATGGCCAGATCACCTGCAACCTGGGCACGGTCCCGGCGTTCGGCAGCGTGACCATTCACGTGCAGATCATGGCGCCGCCTGTCTGCCCCAACACCATCATCAACCATGCCACGGTGCTCGGCTCAGGGGTTGATCCCGATCCGCAGAACAATGTGAGCAAGGTGACGACGGTCATCGAATGCGGCGGCCCGACCAACGTGACGCTCAGCAGCCTGGACGGCGGTTCCACGCCCGGCCCGGTGAGCGCCTTGCCGATCGTGGCCCTGGCCCTGGCGACGCTTGCCGCCGCCACGGTGATCCTGCGCCGCCGTACGGCTCGCTAAACCGATCGCGGCCTCCCGCCGCCCCTTCGTAGTAAAGAACGAGATAGACCGTCATGGTCTATCTCGTTCCTTTTTCTGCGCAAGAAGCCCCCTCGCAGGGCTGCGGCCAGACAGCAGGCTCAGAGTCACGCAGCGCCCTCACAGGCGGACGAGCTGATGTCCACGATCCCCTGCGAGGGTTGGTCGTGCCGAGAAGCCAACCTTGCGAAGGCTCGCCGCATACGAATCCACTGGCGCAGCGGGCGATGTCGGCCTGTCCGCTGCGCTCCGCTGCAGCCAGCCTTCGCAAGGGGATCGCAAGGCGCCAACCTTGCGAAGGCTCGCCGCATACGAATCCCCTGGCGCGGAGGGCGATGTCGGCCTGTCCGCTGCGCTCCGGTGCAGACAGCCTTCGCAAGGGGATCGCAAGAAGCCCTTCCGAAGGCTCGCCGCATACGAATCCACTGGCGCAGCGGGCGATGTCGGCCCGTCCGATGCGCTCCGTCAGCCAGCCTTCGCAAGGGGATCGCAAGGCCCAACCTTGCGAAGGCTCGCCGCATACGAATCCACTCGCGCGGAGGGCGATGTCGGCCTGTCCGCTGCGCTCCGTTGGCAGACAGCCTTCGCAAGGGGGATCGCAGAGGCCAACCTTCCGAAGGCTCGCCGCATACGAATCCTGGCGCAGCGGGCGATGTCGGCCCGTCCGATGCGCCCGCTGCAGCCAGCCTTCGCGGGATCGCAAGGCCCAACCCGCGAAGCTCGCCGCATACGAATCCACTGGCGCAGCGGCGATGTCGGCCTGTCCGATGCGCTCCGCTGCAGCCAGCCTTCGCAAGGGGATCGCAAGGACGCTCAACCTTGCGAAGGCTCGCCGCATACGAATCCACTGGCGCAGCGGGCGATGTCGGCTCGTCCAATGCGCTCCGCTGCAGCCAGCCTTCGCAAGGGGATCGCAAGGCGCCAACCTTGCATCGGCTGCACATGCACCCCGGCGAGGGTTGGGTGCAAGAGCAGTAGTTCCAAATGTGGCCTGGTTTTTGACCATAGAGATCACAAAGATGCTGCCAATGTGCGCCTGATCTTGCCGTTTCTGTGTGTTCACCCACCCCCCGCATGTGTTCTGTGTGTTCTCTGTGGTTGAATGTGCGCTGCGTTTGGAATTCTTGCGCCCACTTCACAGACTTTGACAGCCGGAAGAACCCATGCTAGAATCGGCTTGGTTATCTATCCGCTCCCAGTTTACCTGCACCACTCATCTTTCTTGTCTCACACCTCAGCTTGGCTTTGGCTGGTCATGGGGCATGCGGCCAAAGCGCAGCGTCGCTACGCGAGCACGAATCCCCCTCAGGCGCGCCACCTGCGCCTGAAAATCATGCCCTGGTGAAACATCCGCCGTAGGAGAATCTTGTATGTCATCATCTCGCACCGTTACCCGTCTGTTTAGCGTGGCCTTGATCGCCATGCTGCTCCTGACCTCGCTTTCCTTTTCAGCGCAGGCGCAGGATGGCCCGGTCTCGCAGCCCGCGGAGAAGGGCCAGAAAGCTGATTGCGCTCCCCTCGATGGGGCCGAGCAGCAGGAGTTCGACAGCCTGACGGCCATGAAGGCCGCCGAAACCCTGGCCGGGGCCAACCTGGCGCGCTACGATGCGCTGGCGCAGCAGATCAACTGCTACCACGCGCAGTTGGCAGCGCCGGTGCAGCCCGTTGGCCCGGTGGGCGCACGACGCGTAGCCCCCACCGTCACCAAGACCGTCGGCACGACCGGCGCGGACTACGCCACCCTGGCCGCGGCTTTCACCGATATCAACAACGGCGTACTGACCGGCTCAGTTCAGCTGAACGTCATTGACAACACGACTGAACCGGCCGCCGGCGCGATCCTCAACGCCAGCGGCGTCGGCAGCGCCTCCTACACCGCCGTGCTGATCCAGCCCTTGGGCGGCGCGTGGACGATCAGCGGCGCCGCGACAGCGGGCCTGCCCTTGATTGACCTCAACGGCGCGGACAACGTGACCATTGACGGCCTGAACACCGGCGGGAACAGCCTGACCATCGCCAACACGACGGTCTCGGCCACGTCGGGCACCAGCACGATTCGATTCCAAACTGATGCGTCTAGCAACACGCTAACGAATCTCTCTGTTCTCGGTTCCGCAACTATGGCTGCCGGCACCAACGGCGGCAACATCTGGTTTGGATCTGCGGCGATCACCACGGGCAACGATAACAACGTGGTTTCGAACAGCAACATTGGACCGACTGGAGCGAACCTTCCGACGAAAGGCATCTACTTCAGCGGAACGTCCAACACGGACCCCGGCACGGCCAATAGCGGAATCCTGATCAACAACAACAACATCTACGACTACTTCAGTGCAACTGTCTCCAGCGCTGGTATCGATTTGAACAGCGGAAGCACGAACCTGAGCATCACGAACAATCGGTTCTACCAAACGGCGTCGCGGACGATGACGACGACCAGCCTGACCCACTCGGGTATCAGAATCAGTAATACATCCGGCAACAATTACCAGATCACTGGCAATACGATCGGCTTTGCCAACAGTGCTGGCACGGGGACATACACACTGGTCTTTCCAGCTTCCACGAGCGGCGGCTTCATTCCCATCAACCTGAGCGTGGGTACGACGGTCGCCACCAGCGTACAAGGCAACACGATCGCCGGCATCGCTATGTCGGGCTCTGCCAGCGGCACAAGTTCTTCAGCGCCATTTAGAGGAATCTACGTCGGCAGCGGCGTGACGACCATAGGCGACGTGACGGGCAACACCATTGGCAGCCAGTCCGCGACGGGCAGCATCAGCTACACATCAAGCTCAGCCTCAGCTAGCGACGTGATGGGCATGTTCAACTTTGGCTCAAGCGCCTGGACGGTATCTAACAACACCATTGGCGGTATCACGGCTGCTAACTCCAGCACGGGTGCGGCTAATGTTTATGGAATACGGTTGAATACCTCGTCCTCAGTAGTAACCACCATTTCGAATAATCTGGTCGGCGGGACGGTCGCAAATTCCCTCCAGAGCACGGCAGCGGCGGCGACCACCGGCACTCAAGTCGCCGGAATTTTCGTTTCCACCTCTATCGCCACCTTGACTTCAAATACCATCCGTAATTTGACCGCGCCGGGCGGAACAGGCACGACCACAGCAGCTTCGGTTGCCGGTATTGTCTTTGTCAGTACAACTCCGGTTAATACGGCAAGTCAAAATACGATTTTCAATCTCTCCAACACGAATACGACGCTGGCGACTATCGTCACAGGCATTCAGTTCACCGGCGGAACCGGAAACGTGGTGGAAAGGAACTCTATTCATAGTCTGACTTCCGCGACGAACAATTCAACTGCCGAGGTCAATGGTATTCGCGTGGCGGGCGGAACCACCACCTACCGCAACAACATGATCGCGCTCGGCGCGGGCATTGCCAATGCGCTGGGCGGGGCGGCAACCAACAGCTCGACCACCGGCATCGTGGGCATCAACGAAGCCCTGGGCACTGATCAGTTTTTCCACAACAGCGTGTACATCGGCGGCACGGCGACCGCCGGCGCTGGCAGTTCCTTTGCCTTCAACGGAACCCAGACGGTCAACACGCGCTCGTTCCGGGATAACATCTTCTTCAACGCCCGCGCCAACAGCGGCGCCACCGGCAAACACTATGCCGTCAAGGTCAACGGCACAGCGCCCAACCCGACCGGGTTGACCATCAACAACAACGTCTACTACGCCAACGGCAGCGGGGCGGTTTTTGGCTTCTTCAATTCGCTGGATGTCCCCAATCTGGCCGCCTGGAGAACAGCCGTGGGCCAGGATGCAGGCAGCTTCGAAGGGAACCCGCAGTACAACGACCCAACGAACGCCACGCCCGATTTGCATCTGCACCCCACCAACGTGACGGTTGCTGAAGGGAACGGTGTGGATGTCGGCGTTGTCAACGACTACGACGGCCAGACGCGCAGCGCCCTCACCCCGGTGGACATTGGCGCGGACGCCGGCAACTTCAGCGGCATTGACCTCAGCGGGCCAACCATCACCTACACGCCGCTGGGCAACACCATGAGCGTGGCCAATCGCGCTTTTAGCAACGTGACGATCACCGATGCCAGCGGCGTCAACACGACGGCTGGCACCAAGCCGCGCGTCTACTACAAACGCTCCACCGACGGCAATGTCTGGAACGACAACACCTCCGGCACCGACGGCTGGAAGTATGCCGAAGCCAACGGTGCGACCTCGCCCTTCGACTTCACGATTGACTACTCGCGGCTCAACGGCGGCGCGGGCGTCGTGCCAGGTCAGACGGTGCAGTACTTCGTCGTGGCGCAGGACCTGGCCGCCACGCCCAACGTCAGCATCAACAGCGGCGCCTTTGCCGCCGCGCCCAGCAGCGTGGCCTTGACCGCCGCGGCCTTCCCCATCGGCGGCGCGATCAACAGCTACCTGATCTCACTGACGTACTCCGGCGCGTACAGCGTGCCGGGATCGTTCCCGTCGCTGACCAACGCGGGCGGTATGTTCGAGGCCCTGAACGCGGGCGTCTTGACAGGCAACGTGGTGATTAACATCACGGCTGACCTCACCGGCGAAACCGGCGCGGTTGCCTTGAACCAGCTCGCAGAGTCGGTGCTGGAGAGCACCTTCACGGTGACCATCAAGCCGAGCGGCGGGCCGCGCACGATCTCAGGAACCTCGACTGCCAGCGGCCTGATCATCCTGAACGGCGCGGACAAAGTCACGATTGACGGTTCGACCAGCGGCGGCACGGATCAGAGCCTGACGATCACCAACCTCAACACGGCTGGCGTCGTGATCTGGATCCGCAGCGCCAATGCCAGCGATGGCTCGAACAACAACACGGTCAAGAACTGCATCATCAACGGCAGCTCGGGCACCACGACAATTGCCGGCATTCTGAGCAGCGGCGCCACCCTGGGCGGCGACGCGGAGGCGGCCAACTCGAACAACACCATCCAGAACAATGTGATCACCAAGGTGCAGAACGCCGCGTACCTGCGGGGTGGCGCAACGGCCCAAACTTTGGATCAGAACTGGCTGGTGACGCAGAACACCTTCGGCTCGACCGTGGCGGCCGACAAGCTCGGCTTCCGCGGCATGCTGATTGGCAATGCCCAAAACTTCACCGTCAGCCAGAACACCATCAACGGCGTGCTGTCGTCCAGCAGCTCGAGCGCGACCATGAGCGGCATCCAGGTCGCCCTGGTGGTCTCGGGCGGCCTGATCTTGCAAAACAAGATCAGCGACATCAAGCAGATCAACACGGTCGGCTGGGGCAGCAACGGCATCTACCTGAGCGCCAGCACGACCGCGTCGGACGTGACGGTCGCCAACAACTTCGTCTTCGACGTGGCCTCGTACGGCTTCAACGGCGTGACCCAGGGAGACAACGGCTATGGCATCATGGTTCAGAGCGGCGGTGGGTACAAGCTCTACTACAACTCCGTCCGCATGACGACAGACCAGACGTCAACCTCCGGCATCCCGGCGGCGATCAACATCGCCAGCGGCGTCACCACGGCTGGCTCACTGGATATTCGCGACAATATCTTCGCCAACACCCAGACCGTCGGCACCCGCTACGCGATCTACAGCGCGGCGCCTAACACCGTCTTCTCGGCCATCAACTTCAACGACTACTACCCCGGCACGGGGATCCTGGGCTACCTGGGCGCGGCCCAGGCCACGTTGACCGCGTGGCAGACCGCGACCGGCCAGGACGGGAGCTCCATCAGCAGCGACCCGCTCTTCGTCTCGACTACCGATCTGCACATCACCAGCCTCAGCTCGCCGGTGATAGATGTGGGTACGCCGATTGCTGGCATCACCATTGATATTGACGGCCAGACGCGCGACGCGACCACCCCGGAGATCGGCGCGGACGAGTTCGTCTTCGCACCGACGCCGACCCCGACAGCGACCAATACCCCCACCGCGACGCCGACGGATACCCCGACCAACACGCCGGTCCCGCCCACGGCCACGCCAACCGATACCCCGACCAACACGCCGGTCCCACCGACCGCGACGCCGACGAATACGCCGGTGCCGCCCACGGCCACGCCGACCAACACCCCGGTGCCGCCGACCGCGACGCCAACGAATACGCCGGTGCCGCCGACCGCGACGCCAACGAATACGCCGGTGCCGCCCACGGCCACGCCGACCAACACGCCGGTCCCACCGACCGCGACGCCAACCAACACGCCGGTGCCGCCCACGGCCACGCCGACCGATACCCCGACTAACACCCCAGTGCCGCCCACGGCAACCCCGACGGCCACCAATACGCCAGTCGCCGGCGCCTGCGGATCGGTCACGATCAACCCGAACACCGCGATTCCGGACAACAATCCGACCGGCATCTGCTTCCCCATCGTGGTCACGGATGTGGGCACCATCACCAACATCACCGTCTCCACCGCGGTCACGCACACCTGGATTGGCGACCTGATCTTCCGGTTGGTGGCCCCGGGCGGCTCGCCCTTCCTGGCGATGCTCAACCGCCCAGGCGGCACCGGGACGGGCGTGGGTGATTCGTCCGACATGTCCGCCCTGTTCCCACTGCTCTTCACCGACGCCAGCAGCGATCCGGCCGAAAGCATGGGCAACACCATCGGTACGAGCGGGGTGGTCTGCCGCGACGACGGCCGCTGCTCGTACAGCCCCAGCCCAGACGGCTTCTCCGGCTCGCTCGCTAACTTCGCCGGCTTCGCTGGCCTGGCCAGCAACGGCACCTGGCAGTTCTGCGCGTCGGACAACGCCGCCGCGGACACCGGCACCGTCGCTTCGGTCACCCTCAACCTGACCTGCGGCGCGCCGCCCACGGCGACGCCGACCAACACGCCGGTCCCGCCCACGGCGACGCCGACCAACACGCCGGTCCCGCCCACCGCAACGCCGACCGACACGCCGGTCCCGCCCACCGCCACGCCAACCAACACGCCCGTGCCGCCCACGGCCACGCCGACGGCAACGCCGGTGGCCCCGCCCAACATAGACGTCAGCCCGCTGAGCCTCTCCGCGATGCAGGCGCCCAACACCACGACGCAGCAGACGCTGACCATCTCCAACACTGGCGGCGCGCTGCTCAACTGGACCATCGCCGAAGAACCGGCGTCGGTCAACCAGGGCGCGGCTCTCAAGCCGCAGGCGGCGACCAGCGCGCTGCGCAGGCCGGCGGCTGGCGACACCGGCAGCCGCAGCGGGTCCACCGACGCCACGGCCCCGATCGTGTACGACTCGCCGGCGAGCTTCAGCGAAGGCTTCACCGACATCACCCTGCTGCCGGGGATGGGCTGGTTCCTGCAGAACAACTCACAGCCCATTGGCCTCACTGGCTGGTTCCAGGGCAACACCACCGTGTTCAGCGCCCAGGCCGGTGCGGCTACCTCCTACATCGGCGCCAACTTCAATAACGGCGCGAGTGTGGCCACCATCAGCAACTGGCTGCTGACGCCGGTGTTGAGCCTGAGCAATGGCGACACCTTCTCCTTCTGGACGCGGACCGTCGACATCCCAGCGTTCCCGGATCGGCTGCAGCTGCGGTTGAGCACGGCTGGCGCCAGCACCAACGTGGGTACGTTGGCGACTGAGGTGGGCGACTTCACGACGCTGCTGCTGGATATCAACCCAACCCTGACGGTTGCCGGCTACCCCAGCACGTGGACGCAATACACGGTGACGCTGAGCGGCCTGCCGCCGAGCACCACCGGGCGCTTCGCCTTCCGCTACTTCGTGACCAACGGCGGGCCGAGCGGCGCCAACTCGGACTACATCGGCATTGACACCGTCGAATACGTCAGCGCGGCGCCGACGGCCACCCCGACCAACACGCCCGTGCCGCCCACAGCGACGCCGACGAACACGCCGGTTCCGCCCACGGCCACCCCAACCGCGACGAACACGCCGGTTCCGCCCACGGCCACCCCGACCGCTACGCCCGGCCCCTGCCAGGCGCCGTCGGACGTGCCGTGGCTGAGCCTCAGCTTGTACGCTGGCGCGACGGCTGGCGGCGGCAGCACCCCAGTGACGGTCACCTTCGACTCGACTGGTCTGACGCCTGGCACCTACAACGCCCGGCTGTGCGTGGACAGCAACGATCCAGACCCTGGTGCTGGCAACGGCACCACGCGCGTGATCGTGCCGGTGACATTGCTGGTGGTGCAGCCGACGGCCACGCCGACGCCGACGCCCACCCCTGGCTCGCCGACCGGCGTGCAGTTGAGCGGCCTGGACAGTGGTTCCGCCGCCCCGGCGCCCCTCAACGCCTGGCTGTTCGTGGCCCTGGCCCTGGCAACGCTGACCGGCGCCGCAGCTCTCCTGCGCCGCCGCAGCATGCGCTAAACCGCCCGCGGCCCCCCGCCGCCGCTTAGAAGTAAAGAACGAGATAGACCGTCATGGTCTATCTCGTTCCTTTTTCTGTGCAAGAAGCCCCCTCGCAGGGCTACGGCCAGACAGCAGGCTCAGAGTCACGCAGCGCCCTCACAGGCTGATGGGCTGATGTCCACGATCCCCTGCGAGGGTTGGTCGTGCCGAGAAGCCAACCTTGCGAAGGCTCACCGCATACGAATCCACTGGCGCGGTGGACAATGTCGGCCTGCCCGCTGCTCTCCGGTGCAGACAGCCTTCGCAAGGGGATCGCAAGAAGCCAACCTTGCGAAGGCTCGCCGCATACGCCTCCACTGACGCAGCGGGCGATCTCGGCCCGTCCGATGTTCTCCGCTGCAGCCAGCCTTCGCAAGGGGAGCCACCTCGCAGGGCTGCGGCCAGACAACACACTCAGAGTCACGCCGCGCCCTCACACGCTGACATGCTGATGTCCACGATCCCCTGCGAGGGTTGCGGCGTGCCGAGAGCCACCATTTCACAACGGCTTCATTCCAGGTAGTACCGCGCTAATTTTGCCAGCATTACATCGTCCATAGTCGAGTTGACAAAGTGCTGATAATCACCGTTATTCAGGAAAAACCGACCTATGAATTCACGGTCAACCAAAGTGCCAGCGCGTTTGTCAATCCATTCAAGGTAGTTGCTGTATGGCCACTCATCCGGGCTGCTCACCAAGTGTGCCATGACGGGGTTGAGATGGATATAACGGGCCAGGTAAATGATATAGGCATCGCTGTCCACTTCAATGTGCTTGGCCCTTCCTTGAAATAGCGTACCTGTGCGGCCCTGTTGTTGGTTGAACGCCTGAACATACGAGTTAAACAAAGGCTGGATGAACCGAGAAACACTGTCGTCAGCTTCGGAACGTAGTAACAAATGATAGTGGTTCGGCATGAGGCAATAGGCGATTATGCTCACCTGAGACATGGGAAGAAGGTGCTTCATGCGTTTGACGAGGTAGATGTAATTGTCGTCGCTGAGAAAGATCGGTTCACGGTTGCAGCCGCGATTGTAGACGTGGTAGTAGTGCCCAGCAAGGTAAGTCATGATGCAAATCCTCCTTTCAAGCCAACCTTGCGAAGGCTCGCCGCATACGAATCCCCTGGCGTAGCGGGCGATGTCGGCCTGGCCGATGCGCTCTGGTGCAGCCCAGCCTTCGCAAGGGGATCCCGAGATGCCAACCTTGCGAAGGCTCGCCGTACACGAATCCCCTGGCGCAGCGGGCGATGTCGGCCCCGTCCGCTGCGCTCCGCTGCAGC
>NZ_UETR01000054.1:0-19109 GCF_900491745.1 Candidatus Amarolinea aalborgensis
CCTGAACGACGCCGACGCGTTGTTGGCGTTCCTACAGCACGATCGCGCCTACGCAGCCTACGCCATCGGCGATCTGGAACCGGCGTACGCGGCCGCGTCGGCCTGGTTCGGGGCCTGGCAAGGAAAGACGCTGGCTGCGCTGGCCCTGGTGTACACTGGGCTTGAACCGCCGGTTCTGTTCACCCTGGGCGCGCCGGCCGGCCTGCAGGCGATCATGGCGCATGCCGGCTTACCGCTGACCGTGACCATTGCCAGCCGTTGGGAGCACCTGCCGGTCTTGCAGACGCGCTATGCCTTTTCTGCTTTGTCTCCCATGCTGCGTATGTCCGTGGAGCCGCTCGATTTTCGGCCCACGATGGGCGCGGCGACGGTGCAACGGCTGCATCTGGACGCGGCGCCGGCTCTGCGTGCGCTCTTTGCGCACGGCGGTGAGCATGCGCCGGACGCCTTCAGCCCTTCGCAGGTGGCCGAGGGCGTTTTTTATGGAATCTATGCTGGTATGGAGCTGGCGGCCGCGGGAGGCACGCACCTCGTCGCACGGCAAGTGGGCATCGGCGCGGTGGGGAACATCTATACCCACCCGGCCTACCGCAGACAGGGCTACGCCACGCTGATTACCAGCGCTGTGACCGCGTCGTTGTTGGCCGATGGGCTGACAGTGGTTCTGAACGTCAACGAACGGAACGCCCCGGCGTTGGCGGTTTACACAAAACTTGGTTATCGCGTCGCTTGCCGCTTCGTCGAAGGGATGGGGCGACAGGTTGTCGAGGAGCAGAGATCGGAGATCGAAGATCGGAGATCGGAGATCATGGATCGAGAATCAGTGAAAAGTGAGAAGGAGTAGATTGTGACGCAACATTTCGATATCAAAGACATTGACCTGGCCGAGAAGGGCCGTTATCGGATGCAGTGGGCCGCGAAGGAGATGCCGGTGCTGGATCTGATCGAGGCCCGTTTTCGCCAGGAACAACCGCTGCGCGGGCTGCGCATGGCGGCCTGTTTGCATGTGACGGCCGAAACCGCCAACCTGATGCGGGTGCTGCAGGCCGGCGGCGCGGAAGTGGCGCTCAGCGCCTCCAACCCGCTCTCGACCCAGGATGACGTTGCGGCCGCGCTGGTGGCCTACTACGAAATGCCGGTGTACGCCATCAAGGGCGAAGACAACGCCACGTATTACAAGCACCTCAACGCCGTGCTCGACATCAAGCCGCACATCACGATGGACGACGGCTGTGACCTGGTTTCGACCCTGCACAAGACGCGCACAGAACTGCTGCCTGGCATTGTGGGCGGCACCGAAGAGACGACCACGGGCGTGATTCGCCTGCGCGCTATGGCCGCGGAAGGCGCGCTGCGATTCCCGGTGATGGCCGTCAACGACGCCATGACCAAGCACCTTTTCGACAATCGCTATGGCACCGGCCAATCCACGATTGACGGCATCATTCGCGCCACCAACGTGCTGCTGGCGGGCAAGAACTTCGTCGTGGCCGGCTACGGCTGGTGCAGCCGCGGCATTGCCAACCGCGCCCGCGGCATGGGCGCCAACGTGATCGTGACCGAAGTGCTGCCGCTGCGCGCGCTGGAAGCGGTCATGGACGGCTTCCGCGTGATGCCCATGCTGGAGGCAGCCGCCGTGGGCGACATCTTCTGCTCCGCCACCGGCGACATTCACGTGTTCGACAAGTCGCATTTCGCGGTCATGAAAGATGGCGCGATCATGGCCAATTCGGGCCACTTCAACGTCGAGGTCAACATTCCAGCCCTGGAAGGCATGGCCAGCGAAGTGCGCCGGGTGCGTGAATTCTTGGATGAATACCAACTGGAAGACGGCCGCAAGCTCTACCTGATCGGCGAAGGGCGCCTGGTCAACCTGGCGGCGGCCGAGGGTCATCCCAGCGCGGTGATGGACATGAGCTTTGCCAATCAGGCCTTGGCCGCCGAGTTCATGGCCGTCAATCATGAAAAACTGCAAAACCAGGTCTACTCCGTGCCCGAGGACATTGACCAGGAAATCGCGCGCTTGAAGCTGGCCGCGATGGGCATCCATATTGACACCCTCAGCCGCGAACAGCAGGATTATCTGAATTCCTGGCAAGAGGGGACATAGGTCGGAGATCGGAGATCGGAGACCGGAGATTAGAGATCGGAGATCGGAGATCATCCGCCTTCCACGCACCCGATCTCTGGTCTCTGATCTCAGATCCCTGGAGACAGGGGAGTAGTCAGTGAGCGTGACGAGAATTGATGAGAGGGGAGTGAGTTGACATGACAACGACATTTATGAGTTCACCGAAGCTGTTCTATACGTCCGAATCGGTGACCGAAGGACACCCCGACAAACTGTGCGACCAAATTTCTGACGCGGTTCTAGACGCGATCATCGGCGCGGACCCGGATGCGCGCGTGGCGTGCGAGTGCGCCACCACCACCGGCCTGATCTGCGTGATGGGCGAGATCACGACCAGCACGTATGTGGATATTCAGACGATTGCACGTGAAACCCTGCGCAACATCGGGTACACGCGCGCCAAGTACGGCTTCGACTGCGACACCTGTGCGGTGCTCGTTTCGCTCAAAGAACAGTCGGCCGACATCGCCCTGGGTGTGGACAAGGCCTACGAAGCCAAGCACGGCGAAATGTCTGATGAAGCGATCGAGGCCATTGGCGCGGGCGACCAGGGGATGATGGTGGGCTTTGCCTGCCACGAAACCGAAGAGCTGATGCCGATGTCCATCGTCCTGGCGCACAAGCTGACGCGGCGCCTGGCGCAGGTGCGCAAGGATGGCGAGTTGACCTACCTGCGGCCCGACGGCAAGTCCCAGGTGACGGTCGAATATCATTATGGCAAGCCGGTGCGCGTGGACGCCATCGTCATCTCCACGCAGCACGCGCCGGACGTCACCCAGGATGAAATTCGCAGCGACATCATCGAGTACGTCATCAATCATGTCATCCCCGTGAGCATGATGGACGACGAAACCAAGATCTACGTCAATCCGACCGGCCGCTTCGTCACGGGCGGGCCGTTGGGCGACGCCGGGCTGACCGGCCGCAAGATCATCGTGGACACCTACGGCGGCGTGGCGCGGCACGGCGGCGGCGCGTTCTCTGGCAAGGACCCGACGAAGGTGGACCGCTCTGGCGCGTACATGGCCCGCTACATCGCCAAGAACGTCGTGGCGGCTGGCCTGACCGACCGCATCGAGCTGCAGATTTCCTACGCCATCGGCGTGGCGCGGCCGCTCTCTCTCAGCGTGGAAACCTTCGGCACCGGCCGCGTGCCAGACGAGCGCATTGTGGAGTTGATTCACCAGCACTTCGACCTGCGCCCGGCCGCGATCATTCGTGACCTTGACCTGCGCCGGCCGATCTACCTGCAGACCGCCAGCTACGGTCACTTCGGTCGTCATGACCTGGATCTGCCGTGGGAAAAGACCGACAAGGCGGCGGCCCTGCGCGCGGAAGCGGGACTGGTATAACGAAGCATTCGGAAGGCTGAACGCTGAACGCTGACCCTGCGATACGTTGTGGGGTCAGCGTTCAGCGTTTGTCAAGGAATCGCGCAGCGGTGAAAGCGCCCCGCCGTGCAACCGATATGACAGAAACGACTCAAACGACCAGGTGCAACGCGATCAAGGTCTGGGTCAGGTCGGCCATGAACTGCGCGTAGGCCGGGACACTGCTCAATCTCGCCAGGTTGATTTGTCGGGCCAGAGGCTCATAGACGGATCGTGGGTCAATACGACGGCGACGGCGCGGACGCTGGGCGAGAGCTCTCTGGATTACCGAGTTGAGGGTTCGCTTCGGATCGGGGTCAGACTCAACTTGGTGTGGATGGGCGGGAATGCCTAGCGCTTCGGCTGTCAGGTTAGCGCCGATCACTTCGCACAAAGCTGCATGATCCGCCAACATCCAGGCTTCAGTCGTCTGGATCGGAATGATAGGCACTAAATGATCGCAGACTGACAACTCCCGTGCGACGCGCGCTTGATCCACCCGGGTCTGGCCAGGTAAGAACCGCTCCTGCAATGCGCGCACCGGGGTTGGGTAATCGGCGTCGGCATGAACGATCAAAGCGTGAAAGCCAGATGCGCGGCGAGCCGCCTCCAATATGCGTTCGTCCCGAGCGCGGAACTGGAGGTCAATCGTGTGGTTCAAGACAATTGGTTCGAGTACATCCACGACGGTGTTCCCGCGGTGCGCCAGTACCTGCTCGGCAGTCCGTTGGATGACGACTGGCAAGAACCCCTCATCGGTACGGCCCTCAGCGTAAAGCGCCATCACCAAGGCGGTCATCGTACGTCTCCGAGCAGGGCATTCCGCGCCTCTCCGGTATCGGCGCTGTTTAGGTACTCAAGAACTTCACCTAGCGTGTAGGACTCCTCCTGGTTTCCGATATTCAGATTGAGTTTGAGTTGTGAAGAAGGCTGCACGGGAAGCACCCTGGTCACCCTGATCGTTTCTTGGGGCGACCCCGGGCGCACTCGGGTCGTCATGTAGGCAAAGAGAAGGCCAGGCAACACGCCGCGCTGGCTGACCAACACTGGGGAGTGTGTGTTGATCAGCAGTTGGCGAAGTGGCGCATCTACCTGGTCTGGATCAGAGAAATCGGTCGCCAGTCCACGCAGCAATTCGACCATGTTCTTGAGACGAAAGGGGTGCACCCCATTCTCTGGCTCTTCGAAGCACAAGACGCCGCGGTGCTGAAGGTCATTCTTGAGCGTCACCAGGGCAAGCAAACGCAGCGTGCCATCTGAGAGGACGCGCGACGAGAACGAACGGCCATCCTGGGTTTTGGCCCAAACAACGTAACGGTTCCGCTGCTGGTCTTTTTCGATTTCGATTTTGACAATGCCAGGGACCAGGTTCGCCAAATCGCGCGACACATCATTGATTGCTAGCGGGTCTTCGGCTTGCATTCTGGCCAATGCGCTGGGTAAGTTGCTGCCATCCGGCGAGACGACTGCGGGCGCGAGAAGGGAACTTGGCTGCCGGAGGACCTCTGGATTAAGTTGCAGGAAACCCCATGTGCGCATCTCCTCGCGGGCAGCAAATGCATGAGGAAATTCAGTATTGGTCACACCGCTCAACACGGTGCGTTCGACCTTCTCAGCGACGCTGGCTTTCTTTCCACCGTGACCATCTTGGTGCAGAGAAATGGTGGTCGGCCCGGATTCGATTTTCGTGGTGGAGATGAATAGCACGCCACGTCCGCCTTTGAGCGGCGGCAACCAGGCCTTCTTGGTTCCACCGACATATCGCCTAATCCAGGCATCATGTTCGCGACCAATGGGCGCCAGGGATTCATGCGTCACGTAAAGCCGTTCCAGGCCCTGTTCATCGACGCGTCGAGCGATATGCACCTCGTAGCGCAGGCGTGGATGTTTCAATTTCGCCTGGGCGCCCCAGCTATCGCTCACCTGGCGCTCCACGAGCATCTCGACCGCCAGGCGCATCTGATCCACAGGCTGACCGTCAGGCAGGGTCGTGAAAAGCTCGCCGGCCTCGCCGCGCAAGGCTTGAAAGGCCGATCGAAGATCCGTGTCTGCCAGTCGCGACAACAGCCGAAACGCGTCAAAGAGATTGCTCTTGCCAGCGCCATTTGCCCCAACGATCACCTGAAAAGGCGCAAGTTCCAGCTGAAAGTCCTGAAAAGTCTTGAACCCGTTCAATTCAACACGAGTAATCATAGCTCGATTCTCCAGCCGCTGCGAAATCAATCCTTCGGAATCTATTCTACCGCAAAGCCGTCCTTACCCCAACTCCGTAAACTCTCCAGGGTCTCCCGCAACGCCCCATCCATCTGCCCTTACAACTGCGCGGCCAGGCGATCAATCTCCGCCTCGATCTCATGTACACGAACCGCATCGCCGGCAGCCGTGGCGACATGGGCTTGCTGCAAGAGATTGGCCATGCGTGCCTTCTGTGCGGCCGCCTTGATGGCGCTTGTGATGTCCGGCGCGCGCTGGCGCACGAAGTACTCTAAATCGGTTGGTGTGCGGTCAGGCATTCACAAGGCCCCTCTTCGGTGTCACTATGACGACCTTTACTTGCTTTCCGGCAATTGACTGACATTGCCCAGGTACATGACTATCTTCGGATCTTCCTTGACGCGTAACCAGACATCGCCCAAGTCGGGAGACACATCAAATGGCAAAGCGATGCCGAGCGTGAGGCCCGGACTGATATCGTCGTAGAGATGACCAGCATGAAATTGCCAGGCTGCTCCTAGAACGGCATCGCCAAAGGGATCGAACTTGTACGTGCGTCCCTGGGCATCTTGGAGGTAAAAATTGAGATTGCGCACAGCCGTTGCTGTTCCGGACCCCGTATTCCGAAACTCAACGAGCGGAATCAAGTAAGTGCCCTGCGCAAAAGTACCATTACCGAACCAGTAGACTGTCTTGGAGCGTTTGACATCGTACAGCTTCAAGCCCCAGATTTTCACGATAAATTCCTGCTCTGGGCGAGTCTTGGGTAGTGGTATGGCCGTTGCAGGTGGCGGCGGTGGTTTAGGAATGTCAGTTGCTACGGCAACTTGGTTTGTCGGACCGGCGGTTTTCACGATGGACGCAGCCACCCACCCTTTCTTGCCAATGTAAAGCACTTGCCACCATGACGAATCGGTGTTGCGGCCCACAATCTCAAAGCGCTGACCTGCAGTTGCTTTCCCAAGTACGCCATACGTAGTGCCGGGACCGGATCGAACGTTCGCCTCCTGCGAGACGATGACCACCGGTTTATCGGATGCTACATCGGCCAACTGGTCAAGTCGAATCTCGACTTCACACTGAGTGAAGATCAATCCACTTGGCTTTAAGACCAGTGCTCTTTGCGTCCCGGCCGGATTGATATCGAACAAGGCAATCGTGCGAATTGCCACGCCAGGGGGAATGTCATCGTACCATTGAGAAAGACTAGAAGCCTGATCAGCGAAAATCAGTGATGTCTTGTCCGGTGCAAACGTCACAGAAGCGCCATCAAGTTGCGCCGTAACGACAACTTCATTACTGAACAACGATAGACTAGCCGTTTCGGACTGTGTGTTTTTCAACTGAAATTGGACAGCCATCCATTGACCTTTGGCTTGCTTATCGCTAAGAAAACGAACCAGGCCCCACGTATCCAGGCTTTTGAGGTTCTTGGCATACGATGGAGGCTGTAGAACAGTAATCTCATAATATTTCCCGCAAGTCACCGTGTCACCCACAGCGGGCGACCGTGGCTGCGCGGTGGCAGTCGGCGTGCTTGTCGGTTGCGGCGTGTTACTCGGCTGGACAGTTGGTGTACTGGTGGGTTGCGGTGTGTTACTTGGCTGGGCAGTCGGCGTGCTTGTCGGTTGCGGTGTGTTACTTGGCTGGGCAGTCGGCGTGCTTGTCGGCTGCAGTGTGTCGGCTGGTTGAATGGCGGACGTCGCGGTGGGCTTTAGGGGTAAGATAGGCTGCTCAGGTTGTTTCGGTGTAGCAGCAGTGCGTGTTCTCTCTGTGGTTGGAGATAGCTCGAATGTTGGTGTGGCCTCAGCCTGCGTCTTGACTGCGGCAGCTTGAGCCTCCGCAGTCACAGTGGCCAAGATCTCTCCAGCGACTTCAGTAGCGACCTGGGAGCGATCCACTTGCGTAGACGCGCCCCCGCAAGCGAGGATCACCAGCAGTACCCCAAGCATCGTGGATACAATAGCGAAACGTTGAGTGCGAGTCATGGATCTTCCTCCGAAAGGGACGATTACATTAAGCTTGAACAAGCTTGAAAGCGGCCCAAATCCAAGCCAGGCCGATGGGGAACGAACGATTTCTCCCAATACCAAATGTCAGGCAAAAGATCTCCAATGGAGCCGCCTGCGGCCGGTAATCAGTGATGAGAAGAAATGGACATGGCATCATTCTATCACACCAAAACAGATGTTGCCAGTCTTCTTGCGCGCAAACGCCTGGAATGGCGCTGTTTGCCCTATTCAGCTTTCAGCTTTCCTCGTTCAGCATTTCCCCTTCTGCCCTCCCCGCTTTGTACTTTGCACTTTGCACTTTGCGCTTTGCACTTTGCTCACGTCGTAGGTTATAATCAGGCAGGCAGCCGCGTGGAGGCTGCCGTGTCCGCTGCCCCTGGGTCAGCAGAAGGGCTTGAACGTGCGCGCACTTGTCACCGGCATTGCCGGCTTTGCCGGCAGTCACCTGGCCGCCTATCTCCTGCGCCATACCGCATGCGAGGTGCACGGTATCGTGCACCGGCATGATTGGCGCATCCTGGATCTGCGCGAGCAGTTGACCCTGTGGCGCGGCGATTTGCGCAATCCGCTGTGGGTCAGCGAGGTGATCCAAAAGGTGCAGCCTGACTATCTCCTGCACCTGGCGGCCTGGTCCGATGTCGGCGGTTCGTGGGAACAACCCTGGACCACATTCGAGCTCAACGTGCAGACGCAGCTCAGCCTGCTGGAAGCGGTCCGGAAACAGGCGCCAACCTGCCGCGTGCTGGTCGTCGGTTCGAACGAAATGTACGGCAAAATCGAGCCTGAGGATTTGCCGATTGACGAGGAGACGCCGCTGCGGCCGCACAACCCCTACGGCGTCAGCAAAGCCGCACAAGACCTGATGGCGCAGCAGTATTTCTTCAGCTACGGACTGCACGTGGTGCGCGTGCGCGCCTTCAATCAGGTTGGCCCCGGCCAGAGCGATGACTTCGCCGCGCCGGCCTTTGCACGCCAGGTGGCGGAGATCGAAACCGGCCAGCGGCCCCCGATCGTGCGCGTGGGCAACCTGAGCGCGCAGCGCGATTTCACCGATGTGCGCGATATGGTGCGCGCCTACTGGCTGGCCGCGCAAAAGGGCGCGCCGGGCGCCGCCTATAACGTGGGCCGCGGCGAACCACGGAGCATTCAGTCTGTCCTGGACTTCCTGCTCGGCGCGGCGACGCGGCAGATTGAGGTGGAAACCGACGCCAGCCGCCTGCGCCCCTCGGATGTGCCGGTCAGCTACTGCGATGCGCGCCATTTTCAGGCGGTCAGCGGCTGGCAGCCAGAGATCAGTTTTGAAACCAGCCTGACCGATGTGCTCAATGACTGGCGGCAGCGCGTACGGCGGGGGTGAGAGAGATCAGAGATTGGAGATTGGAGAGCGGAGACCGGAGATCAGAGACCGGAGACCCAAAAACTCCCTTCTTCCACGAAACTCAATCTCTGGTCTCTCATCTCTGATCTCTCTTTGGAGAGCGGCAAATCGAGAATGGAACAAGGAGAACAGTCGAATTCGATGGCACAAAAACGTGCGTTAATTACCGGTATCACCGGCCAGGATGGATCGTACCTGGCCGAATTTTTGCTGCAGCAGGGCTATGACGTGGTCGGCATGATTCGCCGCATCAGCGTCATCAACCTGGACCGCATCGAACATATCCAGGACAAAGTGACCCTGGTGCAGGGCGATCTGCTCGATGAGGCTTCGCTGATCAGCATTTTGACCGAATTTCGGCCGCAGGAAATCTACAACCTGGCCGCGATGTCGTTTGTGCCCACCTCCTGGCAGCAGCCGGTGCTGACCGGCGAATCCACCGCGCTGGGCGTCACCCGCATGTTGGACGCCATCCGCCTGGTGGATCCCACGATTCGCTTTTATCAGGCCAGTTCCAGTGAAATGTTCGGCAAGGTGCAAGAAGTGCCCCAGTCGGAGCGCACGCCGTTCTATCCGCGCAGCCCCTACGGCGTGGCCAAAGTCTATGGGCATTGGATCACCGTGAATTACCGCGAGTCGTACGGTCTGCACGCCACGTCTGGCATCTTGTTCAATCACGGCTCGCCGCGACGCGGCCTGGAGTTTGTGGAGCGCAAAATCTCGCTCGGCGTCGCCGCGATCAAGCTGGGCAGGCAGGACAAGCTCTACCTCGGCAACCTGGACGCGCGCCGCGACCTGGGCTTTGCCGGCGACTATGTGCGCGCGATGTGGTGCATGCTGCAACAAGATGCGCCGGACGATTACGTGGTGGCGACCGGCGAGACCCATTCGATTCGTGAGATGTGCGAAGTCGCGTTCAGCCACGCGGGCCTCGACTGGCAGAACCATGTGGCGAGCGATCCGCGCTTCTACCGGCCGGCCGAAGTGGACTTGCTGGTGGGCGACCCAAGCAAGGCCGGCGCCAAATTGGGCTGGGAGCCGATGGTCAGCTTCAAGGAGCTGATCACGATGATGGTGGATTCGGACGTGCAGGCGCTGCAAGCGGGCCGGCGCTTTGCCGACGTGACGGAAATCACCCGGCTCAAGCGCTGATTGATCTATCCAAACGGAGCCCGAATTCGTTCGGGAGCTTGACCTGCCAGGACAGTGTTATCCTCGTCGGCCTGGAATGCAGGCCGGACAGCGTGGGCGCAGGGAAGCGTGATCTGCCGCAGAGGTCGCCTGTCATGCCGGAGGCATGACCTACGATTTGAGGACGTTGTTCTGGCATTGCGGCTTAGCGTCAAGAGATTCTATAGTAGGAGAGCAAGAGTGACAGCACAGATCAAATTTGGTACCGATGGTTGGCGCGGGGCCATCGCTGAGGATTACACGTTCGACAGCGTGCGCCGCGCTACGCAGGGCTTTGCAGACTACCTGAAGGCAACCTATGCGCCGGCCGAAATCACGCGTGGGATCGTGATTGGCGGCGACCGCCGCTTCCTGTCCGAGCAGTTTGCCGCAACCGCGGCCGAAGTGCTGGCTGGCAACGACATCCCCGTGCATTTTTGCGGCGGCGGTATTCCGACGCCCACCATCGCCTACGCGGTGAAGGTGCGCCATGCCCTGGGCGCGGTCAACATCACGGCCAGCCACAACCCACCCACCGACAACGGCTACAAAGTGCGCGACCCCAACGGCGGCGCGATTGACCCCGCGGGCCTCACGCAAATCGAAGATCACATTCCTGCCGCGGTCAGCAGCTGCAAGCAGACAGCCTTCAAGGCGGGCGTTAGCGCCGGCCTGATTATGGAGTTCGACCCGGCGCCGGCCTATGTGGAACAACTACAGCGCCTGGTCAACCTGGAGCCGATCCGGCAGGCCGGCTTCAAGATCATGGTGGATCCGATGTGGGGCAATGGCGCGGGCTGGCTGACGCGGCTGCTCGGCGGCGCCAAAACCGAGGTCTTCGAAGTCCACAGCGCGCGCAACCCCATCTTCCCGGAGATGCTGCGACCGGAGCCGATTCCGCCCAACGTGGACGCAGGCCTGGCCGCGGCGCGCCAGATCCACGCGGATGTGGCGGCTATCACCGATGGCGATGCAGACCGCTGCGGTTGGGGCGATGAAAACGGCGTCTTCGTGGACCAGCTGCGCGTCTACGCCCTGCTGGCGATGTATCTCCTGGATGTGCGCGGCGAGCGCGGCCCCATCGTCAAGACGCTCAGCACGACCTCGATGTTGGACAAACTGGGCCAACGCTTCGGCGTGCCGGTCATCCACACCGGCGTCGGCTTCAAATATGTGGCGCCGGCCATGATCAAATACGATGCGCTGATCGGCGGCGAGGAGAGCGGCGGCTACGCCTTCCGCAATCACGTGCCGGAGCGCGACGGCCTCCTGAGCAACCTGTACCTGCTCGATCTGATGGTGCGCACGGGCAAAACGCCGACGCAGCTGCTCGATCGGCTTTTCGACCTGGTGGGCGGTCCGCACTACTACGACCGCATTGACACCCGCCTGCCCGATTTGGCGTTTGCCGCGGCCGCGCGCAAACGGCTGGACAGCGCGCTGCCCGCTACGATCGGCGGCAAGAAGATCGTGGACAAGGTGACGATGGACGGCTACAAGTTCGTCATGGAGGATGGCGGCTGGCTGCTGGTGCGCTTCTCCGGCACGGAGCCGCTCATTCGCGTCTACACCGAGACGATGGATCAAAGCGCCGTGCAGGCCATTTTGCAGGACGGGCTGCGCCTGGCCGGTATTGCTGGCTAATCGTTCATGGCGCTAGAACTCGTTGACAGTCACTGTCATCTGACCTGGAACAGCTTCGACGCCGATCGGCCAGAGGTCATTGCGCGGGCGGCCGCGGCCGGCGTCACGCGGCTGGTGACGATCGGGACAGACCTGGAGAGCAGCCGCCAGAGCGTCGCGTTGGCCCGCGCTTACCCCGGCGTCTACGCGGCTGTGGGCATTCACCCCAATGACCTGGGCGAGCAGACGCCGAGTTTGCTGGCAGAACTGTCCGCGCTGGCGGCCGATCCGCACGTGGTAGCCATCGGCGAAATCGGCCTGGACTACTACTGGGAGCGCGTGCCGCACCCAATCCAGCAGGCGGCCTTCGAGGCGCAGCTTGCCCTGGCCGCCGCGGTGGGCAAGCCGGTCATTATTCATGACCGCGAAGCCCATGCGGATGTAATGGCAACGCTGCGCGCCTGGGTTCACGCAGACGCGACCCGACAGTCGGCGCTGGCCGGCCGGCGCTTCTGGGGCGTGCTGCACAGCTTTTCCGGCGATTTGGCCATGGCCCAGGAAGCCTTGACCTGGCCCTTTTTGCTTTCCTTTGCCGGCCCCGTCACATTCAAGAATGCGCAGGCCTTGCACGCGTTGGTGGCGCAGCTGCCCCTCGACCGGCTGCTGCTGGAGACTGATGCCCCGTTTCTGACGCCGCACCCGCAGCGTGGTCAACGCAATGAACCGGCGCGCGTCGTCCTGGTGGCCGAAGCTGCGGCGCGTTTGCTGGGCCGACCGTTGGCCGACGTGGCTGCGCAGACCACCGCGACCGCCCGCGAATTCTTTGCTTGGAACTCGTCATGAGCCATTCATCCCAGGAATCCCCTTCTACCAATCAACCGTTGACAGCCCTGGTGGCCGCCGACCTGGCGGCGGTTGAGGCCAAGATGCGCGGCAACGAACAGGGCATTTTTCCTCCCCTGGCCGAGGCCTTTCTTTCGCTCATTGCCAGCGGCGGCAAGCGGCTGCGGCCGACCCTGGCCCTGCTGGCGACACGCCTCTTTGCGCCCATGTCAAACCAGGCCATCGCCCTGGCCGCGGCGGTCGAAACCCTGCACACGGCCACCCTCGTCCACGATGACGTGATTGACAATGCGCTCATCCGCCGCGGCAGCCCGACACTCAACGCCTCGTGGACCAGCGGGGCCACCGTGTTGGCGGGCGATTACCTGTTCGCACGCGCGGCCGCGTTTGCCGCAGAGACCGGCAACGTGCGCGTGATCACGCTGTTTGCGGAGACGTTGAAGATCATCTGTGAAGGCGAGCTGCGCCAACTGGCGGCCCGCTATCGTTGGGACCAGCCCAAAGAGGCCTACTACGAGCGCATCTACGCCAAAACGGCGTCCCTGTTTGCTGCGGCCACCGAAGGGGGCGCTGTGCTCGGCGCCGCGGCCGAGGACGATGTCCAACGGTTGCGCGCGTACGGCTACCACCTGGGTATGGCGTTCCAGATCATTGATGACATCCTGGACTTCACCAGCACCGATGCGGTCTTGGGCAAACCGGCCGGCAGCGACCTGGGCCAGGGCACCATCACCCTACCCGTCTTTTACTTCATCCAGGCAGCGGCCGATCGCAGCGCCGTGCTTGAGCCGTTGGAGGCGTGGGCCGCGGCCGATGGGCATGCCGCCACGCTCGACCTGGTTGCGCAGATTGCGCAATCCAACGCCATTGCCCGCGCCTATGATGAAGCCGCGTCCTTCATCGCCCAGGCCGTGGCCGCGCTGGAACCGCTGCCCGCCAGTGAAGTCCGCGGCGCGCTGCTCGAGTTGGCAACCGGCACCCTGGGCCGTCACCGTTGATGGTCGGCGAAACGACGCGCGCGGCCGCGCCTGCGCTCGATCTGTCCGTGTTGATCGTATCCTGGAATGTGGCCGGTCTGCTCAGCCGCTGCCTGGCTTCCATCGAGGCGCAGTCGCAGCCCACGGACTGGCCGCACGTGCGCTGGCTGCCCTTGCTGGATGGAGAGGCTCCGGCCGCGCTTGAAGTCATCGTGGTGGACAATGCCTCGGCCGATGACACGGTGGCGCGCATCCGGCGCGACTTTCCGTGGGTGCAGGTGCAGGCCAACGCGGACAATGCCGGCTTCAGCCGCGGCAACAACCAGGCCCTGGCGCGCAGTCACGGACGCTGGCTGCTCTTCCTCAACCCCGACACCGAGGTGCGGCCGGGCGCGCTGGCGGCCATGCTGCGCTTCATGCAGGCCCATGCCGAGGCCGGCGTGGTTGGCCCGCGGCTGCTTTACCCCGACGGCAGCGTGCAATCATCCCGCCGGCGTTTTCCCAGCGCGCTAACCGCGTTCTGGGAGAGCACCCTCCTGGAACAGTGGTGGCCGCACAATCCGTGGGCGCGGCGCTATCGCCTGGAGGATACGCCAGACACAACCGTGCAGGCGGTGGACTGGCTGGTGGGCGCGTGCCTGATGATTCCGCGCGCGGTGATGGAGCAGGTTGGCGGCTGGGACGAGGGCTTCTTCATGTACTCGGAAGAGCTCGACCTGTGCCGTCGCATCAAACAGGCCGGCTGGCAGGTTGTGTTCACGCCGCAGGCCGAGGTGATCCATCACGAAGGCAAATCAAGCGAACAGATTGTGGCCGCGCGCCACCTGCGCTTCCAGGCCAGCAAGGTGCGCTACGTGCGCAAATATCATGGGCGCCTGGCGGCCGGCGGACTGCGGCTGTTCTTGCTCGCCACCTATGCCTGGCAGCTCGTGGAAGAAGCCGTCAAGTGGCTGATTGGGCACAAACGCCCCCTGCGCGCCGAACGGGTCACAGCCTACTGGGGTCTGCTGCGGAGCGGACTGAAGATGTAACCAGAAGAAACCAGGTTTCTGCCAGAGAACTGGTTTCTGGGAACGACATGCACATTCTCTTGCTCACCGGTGAATTTCCCCCGCAGCAGGGCGGCGTAGGCGACTACTCGCACCTCCTGGCGCGCGCGCTGCTGGCGCAAGGACATGCGGTCGAGATCATGACCACGCAGGCGCGATCGGCGATCGGCGAGCGCTCGTTCCTGGCGCATGTCTTGCAGCCGACCGCAACCGTGTCGCGCTGGGATTGGCGCGCCTGGTCAACGATCCGCGCGACCATCGAGCGCGTGCAGCCCGATGTGGTCCTCATCCAGTATCAAACCGCGGCCTACGGCCTGCATCCGGCGATCAACCTGCTGCCTGGTTGGCTGCGCTTACGCCTGCGCGGCCGGCGTCCCTGCCTGGCGACCACCTTTCATGATCTCAAGTTTCCTTATCTATTTCCCAAGGCCGGCCCGCTACGCATGGCCGCGGTGCGTTTCCTTGCGCGCCAGAGCGACGCCGCCATCGCCACGAACATGGAGGACTGGCAGACGCTGCAGGGCTGGGGCCTGCACGCGTTCGACGGCGCCGCCGCTGTGAGCAGGCGCAGCCGCGTAACCGCCATGATTCCGATCGGCAGCAACATCGCCTGCGCGCCGCCGGCCGGGTTCGAGCGGGAGGCCTGGCGCGCACGCCTGGGCGTGCAGCCGCAGGACTGGCTGTTGTGCTATTTCGGCTTTCTCAACACCAGCAAAGGCGGCGAGGTGCTCATCAACAGCCTGGCGCACCTGGTGCAGCAGGGCCGGCCGGCGCATCTGCTGATGATCGGCGGGCAGGTGGGCAGCAGCGACCAGACCAACCGGCGTTACCTGGCGCACGTGCATGAGCAGATCGCCCAGCTTGCGCTGCAAGACCGCGTGCACTGGACAGGATTTGTGTCGCCGACGGAGGTGTCGGCCCATTTCCTGGCCGCAGATCTCTGCGCGCTGCCCTACCAGGACGGCGCAGGCCGCAGCCGCGGCAGCCTGATGGCCGCGCTCGCGCACGGCCTCCCCATCGTAACAACGCAGCCGCACGACCCGCTGCCCGGCTTCCGCGATGGCGTCAACCTGCGCTTCGTGCCGCCAACCGATGCGGCCGCCCTGGCCGGCGCCGTGACCGACATCATGACCAACCCTGCGCTGCGCTTGCGGCTGACAGCCGGCGCCCGCGCGTTGAGCGCACAGTTCACGTGGCCCGCGCTGGCGGCGCAGCACATCGCCCTGTTCAACGCCTGCCTGGCGCAGCGTTCCGGGGGCGCACGATGAAAACCAGGCGCGAACGTCTCACGCTGCTCTTGCTGGCGGTCTTGTTTGTGGGACTCGGCATCACCTACAGCATCAGCGTGCCCATCTTCGAGGCGCCGGACGAATACCACCACTACTTTTACATCCAGCATCTGCTCGACGGCAACAGCCTTCCGATACAGCAGGACGGTGTTGATCAACCCTGGGCGCAGGAAGGCAGCCAACCGCCGCTCTACTACGTGCTGGCGGCGCAGATCATTCGCCAGCTCGATGCCCACGTCGTGCGCATTGACACGCGCAACGCGCCGGCCCTGCTGTGGCTCAATCAGCACGCCAACATGGGCGTTCCCCTGTGGCCGGCCAACAAGAACCGCATCGTTCACCTGCCTCGTGAACGCTGGCCGTATCAAGGCGCGGTGCTGGCGATTCACATCGTGCGCTGGTTCTCGCTTCTCCTCGGCCTGGGCACCCTGCTCTGCGCCTACCGCATTGGCCGTGAGCTGCTCGGATATCGCCCAAGCATCGTATTCGGCGCGGCCGCGTTGGTGGCGTTCACGCCGCAGTTCGTCTTCATCAGCTCGGCGATCAGCAACGATAATCTGATCAATTTCCTGGCTACCCTGGCGCTTCTCCTGCTTCTGCGCCATTTACAAAACCGCGCTACGCTGCGCATTACCATCGCTTTGGGATTGGTTGTCGGCGCAGCCAGCCTCAGCAAACTCAGCGGCCTTTTCTTGCTTCCGCTCTCGGCCGTCATCCTCCTGGCGCGCGGCTGGCGTGAGAAGAACTGGCGGCAAGCCATACTGCGCCTGGGAATCGTTGCTGGCTTGAGCCTGGCCGTGGCCGGATGGTGGTATTGGCGCAATTGGCAATTGTACGGCGACATCAGCGGGCTGAATATGATGCTGCGCATTGTGGGCCAACGCCTGCCGCCGCCGACATTGGCCGGCCTGCGCAGCGAATTCCAGGGCTTGCGCATTTCCTACTGGGGCCTGTTTGGTTGGTTCAACGTTCCCATGAATGACTGGATTTATCGGGCGCTCGATATCGCCAGCCTGATTGCGCTGGGTGGATTGATCTGGGGCATCGTGCGCCGGCGGCAAAGCGAATGGCCGGCCGAACTGTGGCTCTTGGCCTTGCCCGCCAGTTGGCTCACGATTGTGCTGGCCGGGCTGGTGCGCTGGACTAGCCTGACCCCAGGCACGCAGGGGCGGCTCTTGTTCCCGGCCATGGCCGGCGGCTCGCTTCTGTTCGCCATTGGCTGGTGTCAATGGGCGCCGCAGCGCATGCGCCGCGTCTGGATGGGGGCCCTGGCCGTGGCGCTCTTTGCGCTGACCGCGATCGCGCCATTTCGCTGGATCATGCCAGCCTACGAACGCCCGCCGGTCGTCGCCCTGACCGATATCCCGGTTGCGGCGCGCATGGCGCCGGTGGATCACGGCGGCCTCATACGCTTCCTGGGCGCAGAGTTGGATCGCGACAGCGTTCATCCTGGGGAGATCGTTTGGGTGACCATCTACTGGCAGGGCCGCGGACAGTTCGACAGAGACTACACCGTATTCGTGCGCCTGCTCAGCCCAGATGGCGCGTTAGCCGGCCAAACCAACACCTGGCCGGGTATGGGCAGCCTGCCCACGCGCGCCCTGCGCCCTGGCAGCATTATCAAGGATCGCTACCCTGTTCTTATCAATCCTGGGACCACGGCGCCGGTGATCGTGCGCGTGGATGTGGGGCTGTTCTACGAACCCACGAGCGAAGAACTGGACGCGCGGGATGAGAATGGGCAAGAAGTGGTCAACACCATCGGCTCGCTGCGTCTGCTGCCGTGGCATACCGAAAACCTGCAACCAACGCAGCGGTTGCAGGCCACCCTGGGCGCGGCAGCGAATACGGGGGCAGCCCCAACTGCGGCCGCGATGGCGCCACAGGTCGGGGCGGTCAGCTCAGCGCCCACGGTGAGTGAAACTGGCCGCGCCAGCCTGCTTGGATATGACCTGACGCCATCTCCTTCGCAGACTGATCAGTCCCTGTCGCGCGCCGGCGGCGCGCTGGACCTGACGCTGTACTGGCAAGCCGACGCGCGTTTCACCGAGGATTACCACGTGCTCGTGCACCTGGTGCACGTCAGCGGGGTGACGGTGGCGCAGGCCGATAAACAGCCTCGTGGGGGCGATTGGCCGACCTGGGCCTGGGAGCCAGGGCAAACCGTTACCGACACGTATCGCCTGCAGATTCCGGCCAATGCGCCGGCGGGAGAGTACACCATCTATGTGGGCCTCTATCGCCTGAGCGACTTCACGCGCCTGCCCATCAGCCGCGCGCAAGCGCCGGTCCTCGACAACGCCCTCGGCCTGGTGACATTCAAGCTCACGAATTGAACAACGCGCCCAGCGCAGAGGGCGCAATGCCAGCTCCCAGTCCAGCCATCAGCAGCACGCGCGCCTTCTGCGGATTGAGGTCGCGCGCAAAGATCGCGCCCGCCTTCTGCAAGGCGATCCCGCCGCCGCTGTAGGCGTAGATTGGCCGTACTTCGCCATAAGGCACGCGACTGCCAATCACCACCGGAATGCCGGCGCTCAACGCCTGCAAAATACCCTGGAAAAGCGCATCATTCACATTGCCCGCGCCTACGGCATTGATGACCAGGCCCGCCGCGCCCGCCGCCAGCGCGGCCTTGAGCGCAAAATCGTCCACGCCCGCATACATCGGAATAATGTCCACCCGCGGCAGCTGCGCCGGCAGCGGCACATGCGTGCGCGGCGACCAGGCGCCACTGTAACGTACGCGCCCGGCCTTGACCCGCCCCAGGTCCGGCGGCAGCACCGACTGGAACGCATCTACGTCCGAGGTGTCAATCTTGGTCACCCGGCGCGCCGACTGGATGTTGCCGTTCATCACCACCAGCACGCCGCGGCCAGGCGACCTGGCATGAATGGCGACGGTCACTGCGTCCAACAGGTTGCCCGGCCCGTCCGGCTCAGGATCGGATGCCGCGCGCATGGCGCCGGTGAGAATAATGGGGACTTCGGTCGGCACGGTCACATCCAGGAAGAAGGCGGTCTCCTCCATGGTGTCGGTGCCGTGCAGGATGACAA
>NZ_UETR01000053.1:0-19248 GCF_900491745.1 Candidatus Amarolinea aalborgensis
CCTACAGTATTCACAGCAGCCTTGTGCGCGTTCGATCACTTTGCGCCTGGTGCGCTCTGACACCCGTGGCTCAGACATAAGTCGCCGGCTTAATCCCCAGGTCAGCCATGACCGCGCCGAGTGACGTTTTCCGCAGCCGCGCTAGTTCGACCAGGTAGGTCATCCGACGCGCATTCGCTTCTTCAATCTGATCGGAGATGGCAACCAGGGCCGTTTGTTCCTCTGGAGTCAGCTTCTCAGCGCGACGTTTGGCCACGAGCTCGTGATAGCGACGCCAGGTTGCTTGCGACAAACCCAGGTTGATGTGGCGCAGCAAGTCTGTCTCGACATCGGGAGTCGGCGCTGTACTGTCTTGCGCCTGGCGTAGGCGTTCTTCCAGCGTGCGCAAGATGTATCTTTTGGCATCGAGGCCGACTTTTGCCGCCTCGTGCATGAGTTGGCTTTCCAGTTCCGGTGCAATGTCAATCGTGATGGTCATCTTAGACTACCTCCACTTACCAGTGCGCTTTTACGTCTTACGATCGTTGATATCATCGTTTCGTCACGCGCACTCTTTCGATCTTCGGCCCGCGCATCTGCAGGACGGTGAAGAGCACGTTGTCGTAGCTGACTTCCTCGTCGGTGTGCGGAATGTGGTGTAACTGATACAGGAGAAAACCGGCCAGGGTCTCGTAGTCGTCTCGCTCCGGCAGGTTGAGTCCCAGGTGGGTGTTGATGTCATCCAGCCGCGTCTGCGCGCTGACCTCAAAAATCCCTTCTTCCAGGGCTTCCACCGACGACTCGTCCGTCACCCACTCATCGGTGACGCGCCCCACGACCTCTTCGATCAGCTCCTCGACGGTGACCAGACCGGCTGTACCGCCGTACTCGTCAATTACAATCGCCATGCCGATCTGCTCGCGACGCATTTCGTCGAACAGATCGCCAACCTTGCGGCTGTCTGGGACGAAGTGGGCCGGATGAATGATGCCCAGTTCGGCCAGGGTGCGCGTGCGCGCCAGCGGATCCGCGGTCAGGGCCAAGAGCACATCCTTGATCGTTACCACACCCACGATATTGTCCATATCGCCGCCGTAGACCGGGAAACGGGAGTGGCGCGCGGCGCTGAAGACTTGCAGCAGATCGTCGAGCGTAGCTCCGCGTTCGATGCCCACAATTTCCGTGCGCGGAATCATCGCCTCACTGACATCGCGTTCGCCGAACTCGAACACGCGCACCAGCATTTCTTCTTCCGTCTGCTGCAGCACTCCTTCGGCCTGGCTTTCGCGCACCAGCATCTTCAGCTCTTCGACTGAGTAGACCGAATGGTGGCCGCTGGCGCCCTTGATGCCAAAGAGACGCAGCACCAGGGTGGTGGCGCCGTCCAGCACCCAGATGAAAGGCCGGAAGATGCGCGTGAAGACGTCCATGACACGGGCGGACATCAACGCCGCGCGTTCGGGGTTACGAATGGCAAAGGTCTTGGGCGCTTGCTCGCCGAGCACGATGTGAATGAAGGTCACCACGCTGAATGAAACCACGGTGCCAATGCCGATCGCGACGCCTTCGCCCCAACGTGGGCCGACCAGGCGCGAGATTCCCGGTTCGACCATTTGCGCGATGGTCACATCACCCACCCAGCCCAGGGCCAGACTGGCAATCGTGATGCCAAGCTGCGCGGCCGCGATAAAGAGGTCGGTGTCGTTCTGCATCTTGAGCACGATGCGCACCGCCGCATCGGCGGCGCCGCTCATGGCTTCCAGCCGTGCGCGGCGCGCGGTGACCAGGGAAAATTCAACCGCGACAAAGAAACCGTTGGCTGCCACCAGGGCCGCCACAGCCAGCAAGCGGGGAAAGAAAAAGGAAAATCCAGTATTCATCAATTCAACTGCATGACAGGGATAGGCGGGCAACGGGGGCTATTATACCATAGCAGGCAGTGAAGGAAGAAAGGTAGAAACGGGATTGGCAATTCCAAAAGCTGACCGAGCCTTTGACTCCGCCAGCTTTTGACAGAAAAACGCGGTTGACTGGCGGCGCGAGCGCCAGGATCTAGCGCCTGGCGCGCACGAAAAGTGGCATAAAAGTCTTACCGGTCACGGCGGTCGTCGCCGTCCCGGTATTGTTGCCCCGCTCGATCTCCGGAGTGACGCCAGTGATGGTCGCGAGGTTGACCAGGCTGCCCGCCGTCGCGGTGGAAGGCGCCCTCGCCTCGATCATGATCGTGAATGGCCCGCTGCGCGCCGCCAGATTGCCGAGATTCCAGGTCAGCGCGGGCGTCACTGCGCTCGGCGGCGGATTTGCGCGGACAAAGCTGACGCCGGCGGGCAGCGTGTCGCTGATTGTCACGCCGGCGGCCGTGGCGCCGCCGCGGTTGCCGTAGGTCATGGTGTAAATCAGCGTGGCGCCGGGAGCCGTGCTGGGAGGGCCGGCCAGGCTAAGCCACAGATCAGGGTAGGCTGAGCCAAGGCTGACGTCATCCAGGTATGCCCACGCGCAAGGCCGGCCGGCAGTTTCGTGCAGGTTGAAGCTGAGCGTGACGGTCTTGCCCGCCCAGGGCAAGGGGCCAAACCAGCGATGGGTCCAATCGGCGACGGGGTTGGTTGTCGAAAAGATCGTTGTCGTGTTGATGCCATCGTTGGCCGTCACGCTCAACCAACGGTCTCCAGCCGGCGCCGTAGCGCCCAATTTGTAGAAAAAAGAAAGCGTCGCCGTGGTCATGGTGACAGGCACCGTAACCGTCTGGCTCAGGGTGGCATTACCGGTCTGAGTGGCCAGGGGGGCGCCCGCGTAAAACAAGTCTTCCGATCCTGACGCGTTGGGGTAACTCGCCCAAACCAGGTTAGCCATGCCTGACGGGGCGATGGTGAAGAGATAATCTCCTATCGCGTTATGCCCAGGTGACGCATTGACTGGAGTAGCCCAGACCTGATTATCCAACAGACGCGCATAGTAGATGTGGTTATCAATCGCGCTTCGCCAGAGCAGGTAGACGTGGTCCTGCTGGTCGCGTACAAGTCTTTGAGAATCGGCAACAGCCCGCTCTGAGGGCAAAACCGCAGCCGGAGGGGTCCACGAATCAGGGCCAATCTTGCGGGCATAATACAGATGGCCCATGTTATCCACCCAGACGGTATGCACGATGCCTGATCTATCAGCAACGATTGGAGAGTAGGAATAGCCTGCCGTCGGCATCAAAACCGGAAGCAGCCACTCCTGATTGACGCGACGCTCCGTGTACAACACCATGTAAGAGAAAGTTGCCCATACGAGATAGACCGTCGCATCGGAACCGACGACCATGCTGAATGACCGGACATTTGGATATGGTTCTATGGGTACTCGCTGCATTTCCGTCCATGTTCCATCAGTCCGTCGTTGCTTGTAGAAAATAAACACAAACTGTTCCGCCCATGCCACATGGAGAGCGCCATTCGTATCTAGTATCAACTGCGCTCCCCCGCCAGCTACTGCAAGTCGCACAATGGGAGACCAGATGCCATTAGTACCGCGATAGGCGTAGTGAAGACCGGAAGCGCCACTCGCGTCGGAATACCATATCGAATGGGCAACTCCGGCGGGCGTCACAGCCAGGCGCGGTGTCTCATTATCATCCAGGTTCGAATTACCCACGTAGTCCTCGGGGGCCGACCAGACACCGGCTGGTGATCTGAACCTGTAATAGACGGTGTATTTTCGATTTGTGTTCTCTGCCCATATCACATGCAAGCCGCCTTGATCATCGGCGCCGATTTGTGGCTTCGATTTGGCTCCGGCGGTGGTTGAGATGCGAAGCGGTGTTGACCATGAGCCAGCTAGATTCCGTTGTGCATAGAAAATTTCTCCCACGGTATCATAATTCTCATACAACTCAACCCACACCACATGCAACACGCCGTTTTGGTCCATCTTCACAGCCGGCATGACCGATCGCTTTGAACTGGCAGAGATATTGGTTGAGGTTGAGAATTGCAGCGGTGAACAACCGAGGAGTGCGGCTCGATCACCCGTATGCTTGACTTGTACCGTCGTGGAGACCGGGATCACGCCCGAATCTGTCCAGGGTGTAAGCGTCGGCTGTTCAAAGTCTCCATTGCGCAAGGCTTGATCGAGAGGTGGCAACACCGCGTGGAGCACCACATCGGCGTCAGCGCCAAAGTGCGTGATGGGCAGCACACCGTAGCCCATTTTGCTCCACGAAGCGGCATAAGTTGCCGCGGAGTTCCCTACATACGCGCGATAACCGCCGTTGGAATCAGTGGCGAATCCGCTGAACGCGGTCGGCGTTGTGCTAACGGCAGCGTCCACAATTGGTACGCCGCGATTGTCCCTCACGGTGCCGCTGATGCCCCACGAGTATAGGATTGTACTTGCATCTCCATTGCCTGACGGCCATTCCTCGCGGTTCATCGCGCGATCGAGACCGCGTGAGCGAAACGCGTAAGTTCGCAGCGGTGTGCCAACAAATGAGTTGCCCCTGGCCGCCGTGCGGACTTGCCAGTCTACCCAAGCATTCCCAGCCAAAGGTGCATCCGCGCCGGTTATGACCTGGTACTGAACGTCGTACGTGCGGATCCCAGAACCGCCCGGATCCGTGCCGCTCCATGTAATGACATTGCCATTGCGTAGATACTCCGGTAGTGGATCTACGGATGTGACTGGCGCCAACCCCTCCACCGTCGTGATTGCGTCAGGCATTGTGGGCCAGGTTTCGGTATTTCCAGCACGATCGTTCGCCTGGCTGCGGAAACTATACACGTGGCCGCCGACTCCGAATAAAACAGCCGACGTGGCTGTTGTCCTATCTTGCCAGACATTCCACCCATTATCATTATCCTTCACCTGTACCACGTAGTTCAAGATGCCCGAGCGGCCTTGATCGCTGCCAGACCAGCGAACGGTGAACGCGTAGGGGGATTGCACTGGCAGCGGCTGCACGTTCGACGCGGGCGGGATGAGATCGAGCGCCTGCCAGTCGGGGCGCCAATCGCGATCGCCGTTGCCGAGGAAGGCTGGCGGCGCCCAGGGCTGAACGCTGTCCAGCGCTCTGAGGCGGGAACTCGTCCAATACCACTGACCCTCATACTCGATCCATGAGAGATACATAAAGGCGATGTAGCGGCCATCCGGTGACCAACTGCCAACCCAGGCATCCGTTTTTTCATCCTCAGGCCGATACAAACGCCGCGGATTGCTGCCATTGGCGTTCATGACCCAAATTTCGTGCCAGGTATCGCCGTCGCTGTCCGCGTCATAGGCAATTCTGGTCCCGTCAGGCGACCAGGCAGGATTTTCAGCCGCAGGCTGTGTCGAAAGCCGCGTCTGCCCGCTGCCGTCCGCATTCATCACCCAGATGCCCAATTCACCGTTACGGCGCGACGTAAAGGCGATTTTCGTCCCATCAGGCGACCAAGCGGCCGCGCCGTCGTAGTCTGGCGAGTTGGTCAGGCGTTGTGGGTTGCTGCCATCCACATTCATGACAAAAACATCCCATTGGCCGCCCACATAACTCTCATACACAAAACGGGTCCCATCAAATGACCAGGCTGCGCCTGCGTTATCGCTGCCATTGGGCGTGATTTGCCACGGCCCGCTGCCGTCCGTGTTCGCCACGAAAATTTCGTAGGCGCCGGTGCGTCGTGATGTGAACGTGTATGGCAGCGCGGCTGGACCCAAGCGAGGCGCCAGGTCAGGGGCTGCGTTGTCGGTCAAACGCACGGGATAGCCGCCATTACCCCGCGCTACGTAGATTTCCCAGTTGTTGTCGCGATAAGATTGAAAAACGATCCTGCTGGTGGCAGCAAGATCATCAGGTAGAAAGTTGTCTATTGATGGTGCAACGGAGGATGGCTCCGTGGCGCGAAACGGGATTTCCTGCAGAGGCAGTGTGAGCACATGGGATGGAGGGGTAGGGGCGGCGGCTGAGTGCGGTGGTGAGCCGATTGTTGCAGCCAGGCACGCGACGATCAGCAAAAACAGAGCCGACGGCACACGGCTCCCAGGCAACGAGCGGTTCATGAGATCTCTCCTTTCGGGTCAGAGGCGGGCGGCTGATTCGGAACCTGTGTGCAGTATAACACCCGCGGCGCGCCCTTGTCAATGCCCCCATTCCAGTTTTGGGTTTGCTAACTCGGCTCTCGCCCTCCGGCAGTTCCAAATTTGGCCGAGCTTTTAGCCGCAGAGATTACAAAGAACACAAAAAACTGCTGTTTTGCGCTTAATCTGCCGTTTCTTTGCGTTCTTTATGTTCCTTGTGGTTGACCACAGCCTACACTTGGAATTCCTACTCGCCCTCGACGCGGCTTGACCCGAACTTACGGCCGGGGTAAAATCAGGCGCATGCATCGTGGTTGCCCTGATGACTTGTGCGCATGCATCAGAACAACACACCCCCAACGATTCCTTTACCAATTCTTAACAGCCCTCTGCTACACTTCGACTGGCGGGCGCTCGTACCCCACCCGCGCCCGACCAACGAGACGATGCAGGAGGTTTATACATGGTCAAGAAAATCATGCTGGTGATGGGCGTGTTGACGCTCGTCGTGGCGATCGGCGTGGTCACAGTGGGCGGCGCGCTGGCGCAGACGGCCACTCCGCCGGCAGGAACGACCCCCACCACCCCAACCATGCCGTTCGGTCGTGGCTTCGGCTTTGGCTTTGGGCATGGCGGCTCCACGGCCACGTTTGACGCCGTCGCCGAGGCGCTCAAACTGACCCCGACGCAGCTCTTCGAGCAACTGCACAGCGGCAAGACCTTGCAAGAAATTGCCACCGCGCAGGGTGTGGATCTGCAGAAGGTGCAGGATGCGATGAATGCCGCTCGCACCCAGGAAATGAAGGATCAAATTGCGCAGGCGGTCAAGGATGGCAAGATGACGCAGGCGCAGGCCGACTGGCTGCTGCAAGGCTTGGCCCAGGGCTTCCTGCCCAGGGGCGGCTTTGGCGGTCGCGGTCATCACGGCGGCATGCGCGGCTTCGAACACGGGATGTTCGGCCTGCCAGGCGTCGCCCCCACGGCCACGCCCACGCCAGGCACGTCATCCTGAGATGAAATCGGGCTGCGCAAGACGATGAGTCATCGAGCTGGCCCGTCTCCTGACCGAGCCAGCCGCGCTGGCCGGCCTTGTGGCCTGGACAGCACAAGTTCACTGTAACAGCAAGGGGATCGCGGCGACACGCCGCGTTCCCCTTCGCGTCTAATCCCAATGGGCGCCCGCTGGCATCCGCCAGGCGGGTAGAGCGCCCAGGGTGTAGACAGCCAGCTCGGGCGGTGTGTGTAAAGCACCGTGACATCACATGACATCTAGCAACATCAATCGAACCATTCTCGTTGTGGATGACGACAAGAAAATTGTCCAACTGGTCTCGCTCTATCTCAAGCGCGAGGGTTATCGCGTCCTAACGGCCTTCGATGGGCAAGAGGCTCTGGAGCTGGCGCGCAGCAAGCAGCCCGATCTGATCGTGCTCGACCTCTTTCTGCCCGAGCTGGATGGCGTGGACGTTTGCCGTCTCATACGCACCGAATCCCGTGTGCCGATCATCATGTTGACGGCCCGCGCCACGGATGAGGATAAGCTGCTGGGCCTTGACATTGGCGCTGACGACTACTTGACTAAGCCCTTCAACCCACGCGAACTGGTGGCGCGCATACGGGCCGTTTTGCGGCGCACGTGGCCGGAGGAGGATGCGAATCCCGATCTCAACTTTGGTCAGCTCCACATCAGCCTGCTGCGCCGCGAGGTGATTGCGCAAGGCCAACCGGTTGCCCTCACCCCAACCGAGTTTCGTTTGCTGGAGACCTTGGCGCGCGACCCGGGGCGCGCGTTCAGCCGTTCTGAGCTGCTCGACCGCGCGTTCGGCTTTGATTATGACGGCATCGAACGCACCGTGGACGTGCATATCATGAACTTGCGGCGCAAAATCGAGCCGCAGCCCAGCACGCCGCGGTACATCATGACAGTGCCTGGTTTTGGCTACCGCTTCGAGGGCAATCATGCTGCGTAGTTTGCGCGTGCGCCTGCTGCTCGCCATCATCCTCGTCGTGCTGGTCGCGGTCAGCGTGACGGCCATTGTGGCCCGCCAACGCACCACCGGTGAATTTCAGCGCTACGTCGAAAGCGGCGGCAATTCGGCCAATCGCCGCTTTGCCTTCGTGCTTGCGCGCTCCTATGCCGTCAACCAGGGCTGGAGCGGCATCCAGGCCGAAGTTGACCGCCTGGCGCAGATCACGGGCGAGCGCGTGGTGGTGGCCGACCAACGCGACCGCGTCGTGGGCGACTCCGAGGAGACATTGATCGGTCAACCGGTGCGCAGCAATTGGCCGCCGCCCTTCGCTATCATGGTTGCGGGCAACAGCCGCGTCGGCTCCCTCTATCTCGGCCCGCTGACCGGCCCGCGTGAGGCCGATGCCGCTTTTGTCTCCGCGCTCAACCGCTCGCTGCTGCTCAGCGCCTTACTGGCGGGGTTGGCCGCCGTGGCCGTGACGCTGGTGCTGTCTGGGCGCATTGTGGAGCCGGTGCAGCGGCTGACCGCCGCGGCCCGGCGCATGGAGAAGGGCGATTTGAGCACGCGCGTCAGCGTACAAACCGATGACGAGATCGGCCAACTCGCGCACGCTTTCAACGCCATGGCCGGCAGTCTGGGCAAGCAAGAACAACTGCGGCGCAACATGGTCAACGACGTTGCGCACGAACTGCGCACCCCGCTGACCAACCTGCGCGGCTACCTGGAGGCCGCCCGTGATGGCCTGGTGGGCACTGACGCCGCGCTGGTAGATAATCTCTACGACGAGACGATGCTCCTGAGCCGCCTGGTGGCCGATTTGCAGGAGCTGGCGCAGGCGGAGGCCGGGCGCCTGACGCTCATGCGCGAGCCGACGGCGCTTACCGGCCTGGTTGAACAGGCCGTGGGCATGCTGCGGCCGCAAGCCGAAGCGAAAGGCGTGACGCTCATCACCGATTTGCCAACCGATCTGCCAGCCGTGGACGTGGATCGCGCGCGTGTGGGCCAGGTGCTGCGCAATCTCCTGCAAAACGCCCTGGCCCACACGCCCGCGGACGGCGTCATTACTGTCGCCGCGCGGCCCGCCGAGCAGAGCGTGCTGGTTTCGGTGCATGACACCGGCAGCGGCATTGCGCCCGAGCACCTGCCGTACGTTTTCGACCGCTTCTATCGCGCCGATCGTCTGCACACCAGTCAGACCGGCCGCGCCGGGCTGGGATTGGCTATTGTCAAACAACTGGTGCAAGCCCATGGCGGCGTGGTCAACGCGGTCAGCGAAACGGGCCGCGGCAGCACCTTTACCTTCACCCTCCCCATCGCTCAACCTGTCTGATTGCCAGTTCCCCTGTCCATCCTGCCCAAGTTGGCGCACAAGGTTAGTCGTTGCCCTGGCATTGGCAATGCTGGCAGGCGCGCCCTTCCGTGCTATACTCCT
Source organism: Candidatus Amarolinea aalborgensis (assembly GCF_900491745.1). Taxonomy (NCBI): domain Bacteria; kingdom Bacillati; phylum Chloroflexota; class Caldilineae; order Caldilineales; family Candidatus Amarolineaceae; genus Candidatus Amarolinea; species Candidatus Amarolinea aalborgensis. The sequence goes on from NZ_UETR01000053.1 coordinate 9,418, forward strand.
CGGCATCCTCTCTGCCGGAGCGCACCGATGACGCCAATTCGCCTTGCTTTTATGCTGGTGCTCGTGTTTGGGCTGCTGCCCGCCGCGGCTATCACTCGCCCCGCGGCCGATACGCCGCTGCCCCTGCTCAACGGTGATTTCGAGGCCGGCTTCAGCCCGGTCCTCATCGGCGGCGTGAGCGGCGCCGTGGGCAACGGTTGGACGCCTTTTGTAATCAGTGGGACGCTGGCCTTCCAGGCCGGCCAGGTCGAGCCGCCGCTCAACCATTGGCAGGTGTTCGCGGCTGACGCAGGCAGCTACCGCGCAGGCATCGCGCAAACGGTAACAGGCGACCTGCAGCCGCAGGACGGCCTGCGCGCCACGGTCCGCGTCTACCCGCCCGCCAGCGTGGACGGCATCACCAAGACGATCGGCCTCGATCCCCTGGGCGGCAGCGACCCGACCGCGCCGTCGGTCGTCTGGAGCAGTGCGGGCAGCCAGGGAGCCTGGGCCACGCTGACAGTGACAGCGACTGCGGCGGCAACGCAGACGACTGTCTTTGTCAAGGTGGAGCAAGCCGCGGACGGTCGGCATGGCCTGGTCTTCGTGGATGATGTGACGCTGCTGCGCGTCGCGCGCGCCCAGCGCGCCTTTCTACCTTACATGACGATGCCGCTGGGCGCCCCAACCTGGCAGTACCAGGCCGCTGGCGTCATCACCGGCGCGGCGTCGTGCACTTCAACCGGCTTGCAAGGACGCGTGATCGCGGCCGGCGGCGCGCCGCAGGCTGGCGTGCGCGTCAAGGTGTGGTCCGCGCAGCCCGGCGGCCCGCAGATGACCGTGGTCACCGCGGCCGATGGCCGCTGGCAGGCGCTGCTCGATGCAGCCGCGCCCCTGGCCGGCCGTTGGCAAGTGGCCGTGGTGGACGGCCGCGAGCGCCTGCTCTCTCCCCTCGTGGGCCAGATTGGCTTCCTGGATTCGCTCAGCGCGGTAGAAGCGCCGGGCATCCCCACCAGCGCAGACTGCATCAACGGTCATCAATGGTTGACGGTCAACTTCCAGGCGCAGACCAGCTTCCCGGATTACACACTGGTGTCCACGCGCTACATCTCGTGCCAGGACAACCACATGAACCACAACCTGCGCGTGTGGGTCATCGAGGCCGATGGCGCGCAGCGCCGCGGCACGCTGGTTCGCTTTCATGAACGGGGTGGTTTTGAGCAAGATAGGCCCACTGGCGCCGATGCCTATAAGCCGGCCGGTTACATTGACTACAACTTGCCGCGCACCCAGGAATTTACCGTGCGCGTATTGGCCGGCCCCTCCGACACCACCGCTTTCTTGAGCAGCATGACCCCGCCCGTCATCGAAAGCTGCACGGGCAACACCTGGGGACATTATTCTTACGAGGTGATTTTTCAGCACCGCGCGGCAGCGAACGTAGGCCCGTAACCCTGAATTCGGTTAAGGAGGCGGCGGGAGCGCCCGGCCCGAATCCGGATTCACCATTAGAGTGGAAACGTCCACCGCCTCGAAGTCGGAGCCATGCACACGGATTTGCAGCTGGTGCAGATCTTCATCATCCCAGCGTGGGTCTGGGGCGCCGGAAAGAAACCAGTTGCTGCCATTATCGGCGATCATCATGCCGTAGCGCTTGAGCGCCGTCAAGATGACGCGGTTCGCGGCGGAAAAAGGGCTGATGTCGAAACTGGCCTTGAGCCGGAAGCGCTGTCCCATCGGCGGGCGGGCTGGATCAGTGGAATCCGAAGCAAAATGGCGCGCCGGCCACACGTAGGCGCGACGCGTGTCGTGCACGGTGAAGCGCAGCGCATGCGTAATCGCGCCGCGCGCAACCTCATCATAAGTGACCAGCCCGGGCAGGATGGGCAGACCCGCGGCATCGGCCGAGGTCCAGGTGGCGGGGCGCAGGTTGTGCGCCAGCAGATCAAAGACGGCGCCCGAACCGGCCTCCCACTGATTGCCAGATTGCGGCCACGCGTAGTACAATTCGTACAGACGGCAGTTGTCGCGTTCGACAACCAGCACATGCCGGTCGCCGCTGCTGTCAGGCCCGCCTTCGATCGGCGCATCGGGCGGGATCGGATAGGGACCAGGATCGCTTTGGTCAGGATACCAGATGAAGGTGATGGGAACAAGCGGTTGGCTGCCAGGCGCGGTGGTGAAAGGAATGCCGATCGGTCCACCATCCCATTCACCGGCGCCAAAATCAGCGTGTACGCCGGTGTTGGCCCCGATCGTGGCGATATACGCCTGGGACTGTGAATCGAGTGGCAAGGTATCCACTCGGGTATTCCAGATATTGTCCGATGGAAAGAAGGGACAGGTGCTCAGGGGTGTACATGCTTCTTGCCAGCGCGCCGCCACCTGCTGGATGTCGGTCACGGTAATAACGCCATCGCCGTCACGATCGAAGCGGGGATCGCTGGACATCGCCGGCCAGCGACCAGCCAGCGCCGTGACATCCTGGACATCCACGTGGCCGTTGTGGTCAAAGTCCGGGCAGGTTCCGGCGGCCGAGATCGGCCTGGCTGTGCCTGCCAGCACGACAAGACAAAGCGACGCCGCTGCGCTGATTAAGAGCCATTTTGATCGCATGAAGACCTCCGTTCGACCAACCTGCATCCTGATACGTGGCAGCATTATACGCGCACAAGCCGCGCGGCGGCAAGTGGGGGCAACCAACCCAATGCTCACGCACGAGGCGGCGGGGCGCTGCAGATGGCAGATAAAATTATCCTGAGCAAGGGCACAGAGATATGACGCAAGAAACCGTTGGTTATGTTGAACTTGAATGGACGTGCCGGCAGTGCGGCCGACGCAATCCAGGGGAGCGCAAAACCTGCGCCAGCTGCGGCGCGGCCATGCCCGCGGATGCCGCGTTCGAGGCGCCCGCGCAGCAAGAACTGATCACCGACAAGGGCAAATTGGCGCGCGCGGTGCTCGGTCCCGATATTGCGTGCGGCTTCTGCGGCACGCGCAATCCAGCCGACGCCAAGATATGCAAACAATGCGGCGCTGATCTGACCCAGGGCAAAGCGCGCAGCAGCGGGCAGGTCGTGGGCGCGCTGCGCACCGGGCCGGCACCCGAAGCGGCGTGTCCCTTCTGCGGCGCCATGAACCCGGTCACGGCCACCAAGTGCAAGCAGTGCAACGGTAACCTGGCGGCTGCGCCGCCGCCTGCGGTCGCGCCCGCGGCGCAGCCGGTCAATTCCCGCTGGATGTGGCTGGCGGTAGCTGCGGTCATCGGCTTGTGCCTGCTGGGCGTCATCCTCTTCAGCGCCACGGGCAGTCGCCGCACAGAAACCGTGGCGACGGTGCAGAGCGTGCAATGGCAGCGCACCATCGCCATCCTGGGCCTGCGCCCCTCGACGGCGTCAGCCTGGCAGGACCAGGTGCCAGATGGCGCCGACATCAACACATGCGAGGATCGGGTGCGCTACACCCAGGATGAACCGGCCGCCAATGCTGAAAAAGTGTGCGGCACGCCCTATGTGGTTGACCAGGGCAGTGGTTTTGGCAAGGTGGTGCAAGACTGCAAGTACAACGTCTACGAAAAATGGTGTGAATACCAGACGCTGCAATGGACGGTGATCAACACCGTGGTGGCTGAGGGTGCTGATCTGTCGCCCGCCTGGCCGCAGGCGCAGCTGACGCAGGGCGAACGGGCAGGCCAGCGCGGTGAAAAATACGTGGTGGTGTTCAATAACGACGGCCAGCAGATCACCTACACCCCGGCCAGTGCGGATGACTTTGCTCAATTTGCGCCCGGCAGCCGCTGGAGCCTGACCGTGAACGGTTTCGGCTCTATCACGGACATTCAACCTGCGCCCTGAGGAGAGTGTCGTGCCTGCAACGGACGCCCAACGCTGGAATCGTCGCTATCAAGAGGGACAACACGCCGGTTTTGAGCGGCCGCGCGCGTTTCTGCTGGCGCAGGCCGCCTGGCTGCCAACCCACGGCCTGGCGCTAGACGTGGCGATGGGCCTGGGCGCCAATGCTGGCTGGCTGCTGGCGCGCGGCCTGCGCGTCATCGGCGTGGATATCAGCGAAGTCGCCGTGCGCCAGGCCCGCGCGCGTCAGCCCGGGCTGCAAGCCGTCGTCGCCGACTTGACCGCGTTCAGCCTGCCGGCGCAGTCGTTCGATGTCATCGTCAATTTCTATTACCTGCAGCGCGATCTGTGGCCGCAGTTTGTGCAAGCCCTGCGCCCCGGCGGCGTCCTAATTCTTGAAACGCTGACGCAGGCCGTGCGCCAGGTGCGCCCCGACATCTCACCGGAGTTTCTGCTGGCGCCTGGCGAACTGCGCCAGGGTTTTGCCGGGCTTGACGTTCAAGTCTACCGTGAGGCATGGATCGAAGCCGGCTGCGACTCACGCCGCGCGGTGGCGAGCCTGGTGGCGACGAAACCGCGGTAGAAGGTCGAAGGCTCAAGTGCAGAGTGCAAAACGCAGAGTGCGAAATGCTGAAAGCTGAATGAGGAATGAGGAATGAGGAATGAGGAATGAGGAATGAGGAATGAGGAATGAGGAATGAGGAATGAGGAATGAGGAATGAGGAATGAGGAATGCCAAACGCAAAGTGGAAAGTGAAAAGCGTGCAGCGCGCCGCGCAGGACGTTGAACACAACGAGGAAAGCGCAACATCCAGCGCGCCGGGAGCGCGGCCTGGCGTGGAGACTCGCGGCCGATCTCTGATCTCCGATCTCCGGTCTCCGCTGACCAACGAGCACGATCATGCCCATGCCGACGAGCATGACCACGACCACGCCGGCGAGCATGATCATGACCACGCTCACACGGGGGGCCTGACGGGGTGGGTGCAGTCGTTTTTTCACCTGCATGGTCATGACGAAGAGGAAGATCTGGTCAGCGACTCGGTCTTGACCACCAGCCAGGAAGGCATCCGGGCCTTGCAGTGGTCGCTCGTCAGTCTCTTCTTCACGGCGGTCATGCAGATCATCATCGTGGCTATCAGCGGCAGCGTGGCGCTGCTGGCCGACACCATCCATAATTTCGCTGATGCTTCCACGGCCATTCCCCTCTGGATGGCCTTTGCGCTCAACCGGCGCCAGCCCACGCGCGGTTTCACCTATCGCTATGGCAAGGCCGAAGACCTGGCCGGCGCATTCGTCGTGTTAGTCATCTTTGCCAGCGCGTTGATCATCTTTTACGAAACCTGGCAAAAGCTGATTCATCCCGAACCGGTGCACAACCTGGGATGGGTGGCAGCCGCGGCCATCATCGGCTTCGTGGGCAATGAGGCCGCCGCGTATGTGCGTATTCGCACCGGGCGCCGCATTGGCTCGGCCGCCCTGGTGGCTGATGGCATGCACGCACGCACCGACGGTTTGACCTCGCTGGCAGTGCTGGTGGGCGCGATTGGCGCCTGGCTGGGCTTTGCCTGGGCCGATCCCTTGATCGGCGCGCTGATCGGCATCGCCATTCTGTTCATCGTGCGCGACGCCGCGCGTACGATGTGGCAGCGTCTCATGGATGCCGTAGATCCGGCCCTGGTTGACAAATTGGAGCAGACCGCACGCCAGGTCGCTGGCGTGAAGGAGGTGCATCAACCACGCCTGCGCTGGGTGGGGCATGCGCTGTGGGGCGAAGTGCACGTCGAAGTGGATGGCAACCTGCCCACGCTGTCTAGCCATGCCATTGCTGAAGAGGTGCGCCACGCCCTCTTTCACGCGCTGCCGCGCCTGCGCGAAATGACGGTTCATGTGGACCCGTGGCCGCAGCCCAGCGCCGATCCCTGGATCTATCACGCCATCACTGAGCACCACACGCGTTAGCACCTAATCAGTGAAATTCTGGTGCAGCCAGCAAAACACGCTAACGCAAGGGCGCTGAGACTCAAAGCCGCCGGGCGGTTTCTGGGCGTCTTTGCGTCTGAGCTGTTTCCTTTTCCTCTTCGGCCCCGGATTGTCCATGTCCGCAGCCTATTCCAAAAACCGATAAGGCGGGCGTTCTAACCAGCGCTGAACGATGGAGCGCTTTTTGACAGCTTCAGTCCATTTGGCTATAATGCTCCCGAACTGACCGACCGGTCGGTAACTTTGCATCAAAAGGAGTCAACCTGTGTACGCCCTTGTGTACGCCCTAGTTCTGATCCTTCATTCGCTCGTGCGTTGGATCATCGTGATTGCCGCGCTGGCGGCTGTCATACGCGGCATCAGCGGCCTGTCGGGCCGCCAGGCCTGGAGCGCGCTCGATCAACGCCTGGGAGTGATCTTCACCAGCGCGATGGACACGCAGCTGCTGCTCGGCTTGCTGCTCTACTTCTTTCTCAGCCCGATCACGACAACCGCCTTGCGCGACCTGGGCGGCGCCATGTCCCAGGCCGGCACGCGCTTCTTTGCGGTTGAACACCTGTTGGTGATGCTCATCGCCGTCGTGGTGGCGCATATTGGATGGGCGCGGGCCAAGAAGGCCAATGGCGATGCCGCCAAATTCCGCCAAATCGTGATCTTCTTTGGCGCGGCCATCGTCCTTGTTCTGTTAGCCATTCCGTGGCCCTTCTCCGCCATGGCGCGACCCTGGCTGCGCCTGGGCATGTGAGAAGCGAGGCGCTGTGTGTCTGCCACTGATGTGACTATGCCGGAGCGCATCCTGGAAGGGGCCACTCACCTCTTCGTCACGCAGGGCTACCACCGCATCTCCATGCGTGAAATCGCCGAGGCGGTGGGAGTCTCCAAGGCCGGTCTTTATTATCACTTCAAAGACAAGGAAGACCTGCTCCTGGCCATTCTCACCGCCTACCTGGACCACATCGAGCGCCTGCTCGACGGCGTGCAGCAGGCCGGCGGGTCCACGCGCAGCCAGGTGACCGGCCTGATGCAGGCGATTTTTGCGCAGGCGCCGGAGCAGCGGGCGATCATCCGCCTGGCCAGCCAGGAAATGCTTCAATTGAGCCAGGAAGCGCGCGCGCGTTTTGGATTGATCTACCATCAAAAATTCATCGCGCAAATTGAAGCCATTTTGCAGCGCGGCATGAGCCGCGGCGAATTGCGGCCGATGGATGTTCACCTGGCAACCTGGATATTGCTTGGGATGATGTACCCCTTCTTCTATCCCGCGCATGCAAACGAGTTGGGCGCGCCCGCGGCCGCTATAGATCTGATGCTTGAGGTCTTTTTCGATGGCGCGGGGCTAACGCCGTAACGCCGGCGGGCGCCGGCGACCCCGACGCTTGCGGGTCAAGACAGCGGTCGCAGGCCGCCTGCAAGCCAAAAGTGTGTGACATTGGGTTGCAGACCGGCTGGAAGCTGCGACGGCGTAGGTTCTATCCATAGTGAGGTTTTATGAGCGCAACAACCGCTGCGGCTGCGCCCGCGGCAGAAAAACTAGATTTCAAAAAAGTCTTTCCGATCTTCATCATTATTCTGATTGACCTGCTCGGCCTGACGATCATCATTCCCCTGCTGCCGCTGTATGCCACCTCGTTTGGCGCCAGCGCCTCGATGATCGGCCTCCTGGGCGCGTCATACCCGATCATGCAGTTCATCGGCGCGCCCGTCCTGGGGCGCCTGTCCGACCGTTTTGGCCGCAAGCCCATTCTGCTCATCAGCCAGGTGGGCACCTTGATCGGTTTTCTGATGCTGGGCTTTGCCAACACACTGTGGCTGCTCTTCGCCTCCCGCATCATTGACGGCCTTTCCGGCGCCAACATCGCCACCGCGCAGGCGGTCATCAGTGACGTGACTACCGAAAAGACCCGCACCCAGGGCTTGGGCCTCCTGGGCGCGGCCTTTGGCCTGGGCTTTGTCGTTGGCCCCGTGATCGCCTTCGCCTCGCTGGCGCTCAGCGCCAACAATTACCATGTACCGGCGTTCATCGCCGCCGGATTTTCGGCTATCTCTATTCTGCTGACCTGGTTCTGGCTGGACGAGACGCATCCGCTAGAAAAACGCAACACCGACAAGGCAAAGCCCACGCTCGGCTTGGGCGCCATGCTGCAAGCCTTGCAGCATCCGCAGGTGGGGCTGCTGCTCCTGCTCATCTTCGCGCAGCAGGTCGCTTTTGGCGGGTTTGAGCAGATCCTCGCCCTGTTCACCCTCAACCGCCTGGGCCTCAACGCATCGGGCAATGCCATCATCTTCGTCTTCGTTGGCGTGATCGTCGTCGCGGTGCAAGGCGGGCTGATCGGGCAGTGGAGTCGTCGCTGGGGCGACCGCCGCCTGATTTACCTGGGCCTGGCTACCTTGATGCTAGGTCTGGCGCTCACCGCCTTGACCCCGCGCCAGCCGCCGCCGTGGTACAACACCGCCGCGGTCACTACCGAACTGACGAGCTCAGGCGCGCGCCGTCTACCAGGGGAAACACCCCCAACCTACAGCTTGCCGATTGCTTTGCCGTCCGATGCGAACAAGGGTTGGCTGGGGCTGGGCTGGCTCTTGCTGGCGATGGTCCCCGCCTCGATTGGCGGCGGCATCTTGCAGCCAGCCATCAACAGCCTGATTACCAAACGCGTCGAAGATAGCGAGCGCGGCGGCATCCTGGGCATCAGCGCGGCGTTCCTCAGCGGCGCCAATGCCCTGGCGCCACTCTTGGGTGGCGCGGTCTTTCAGTGGGGCGGCGCCAGTGCGCCGTTCTGGATGTGGGCGGCTATCATGGGAATTCTGTTGGCCGCGGCCATCCGTGCGATCAAGCCGGGTCGTGAGGAGTTGGCCGCGCAAGTCGCGTAACGCACAGCATCGTCTTAACGGCGCTGACTCAACTCAGAGATGAGGACAGTCAGCGCCAGGCGATCTTCCATCTGGCCGGTTTTGATCGCGATGTCGGCGTCGAGCAGGCGCTCCATGACCCATTCTAACGTCGCCAGGCTGAGACGCTGCGCCTGCGGCCAGGCCTTCTTCATGGTGAACGGCTTCTGGCCGAGCGCGGCGCCGGCTGCCTCCTGGCTTTGACCCTGGCTCATCTGCTCTTTGACCTGCAGGAGCAGCCGGTACTGCCAGGCGATCATGCCCAGAATGCCCAACGGCTGCTCGCCCGCGTCGAGCAGGCTCTGCAGCAGGGCAACGGCCTGCTTGTGATTGCCGCTAGCCAGTGCTTCCACCATCTCGAACACGCTGCGTTCGCGGGCGCCGCTCACCAGCAGTTTGACGTCAGCTGCGCTGATGGCGCGTGCATTCGCGCTGTAGGTCAGCAGCTTGCTCAGTTCTTGATCCAGCAAACGCAAGTTGTGGCCCACCAGCTCTGCCAGCGCCTGCACGGCCGCAGGCTCGATCTTGATCTTGCGCTGGCGCGTGCGCTGGGTCAGCCAGTTCAACAACCATTCGTCCTGTTTCCACCACGGCCCGTCATATTGACAGAGCAAGATGCGCGCGCGCTGCGCCTGGGCCAGGGCCTCCAGCGCCTTCAGCACCGGGTCCGTCTTGCGCACCTGCGCTGGCTCCAACAAAACCAGGTCGGTCGTGTCTGGCAGCTGCGGCAGATAGGCGATCAGGCTGGCGCGCAGCTGCTTGACCGCAGCCGGCGCCGCCTCGCCATCCTCGCCGGTCTCGCGGCCAGTGACGCTCCCGCTTTCGCCGTCGTTTTCGCTGCGGCCTTTGCCCTGGCTGCGCTGCGCCTTGCGCGCCAGCGCGGTCAGCGCAGCGTTGAGGATCACCAGGCGCCGCGGCGCAAGAAACGGCATGGCGTCGCATGCGTGGTGTATGTCCGCCAGCGTGAAGCGCGTTCCGTCAATCTCGGTGGTGTTGAGCTGCGCAAATTCGGCCGGCCCCAGCACCGCTTGGATTTCAGCGAGGGCTTCGGCGCGCAAGAACTCTTCGTCGCCATGGATCAAGTAAATCATACACACCGGCTTGGAATAGACTTCCGAAGTCTTGGAGA
>NZ_UETR01000052.1:0-19341 GCF_900491745.1 Candidatus Amarolinea aalborgensis
GTCCTCCCCAGTTTGAACCTTCACATCCTTGCGGAATAGGTGTTATGGTAGGACTTCCGGGAGGGGCAGATGAAGAGCTTCCGCTTCCGGCGCAGTCACTGCTCTGGCCTGTCCCCCATACAGTTTGGTTGGGTGTGCAAATACCGTTATATGCTCCTCCAATACAAGTCACAGCCTGACCATATGCATTACAGCAGGTTTTGTAAATAGAAGTTCCTATAGCACACCCATCAGAGGTACATTTTCCCGGCCGGAGACCAGTCTGACCCATACAGCTGTCTGTCGCAGGACATTGATCGCGTTGCCAGTGGTATGAACAATAGGTTTCAAAAAAAACGGGATCTGAAGAATCAACAATACATTCAGCATTATGAAAATATGTCCATACCGGCTCACCAACACATACAGATGCAGAGCTACCTGAAACACAACATACGTTTGGAGGCGCCGGCACAGTGCAGCCGTCAGGACGACACAAAGCGCCTGGAGCACAATCAGGGTCCGGATTATCCGGATCCCCTGAAGCTTCACAATGACAGTCGTCTGCACAACTCCGCGCCTGAACAGTAAAAAAGGTCGAATATCGATGAAGTATGTTTACAAAACTTAAAACAAGAAAAACTGCAATTACTATTGTAAAAAATTGTCTCATAACGGAATAAAATCAGATACATTAATCGGTATTATTGGATTTATTTTGTTGTCTAAATGCCGAATAGAAATAATCAGGTTTAGTCCGGACTGATCAATGCGTCCCTCTCGCACTCCTCCGATTTTACCTCCTTGTTTTACAGCGTCATATCGAGTAAAGTCCTGTCCGGTTATCTGATAAACCGCTTCTGTTTGCTTTTCTTTGTTTTCCAAAATAATAAGCGGTTTGCGTCCTTTGGAAGATGCAACCCATCCTGGCCGCAATCCTCCGCTAAATATAGCATATAAAGGTGTACCAACTGGCACAGAATACCCAATACCGGTAAATTGACCTTTCACTTTGATCACCTTTCCTTTAGTGCAATATTCTTTTGGCACCGGACATAGTAAAAGAGGTAAAGGAGTTGGTTGTGATGGATTTTGTTTAGCCGTTCGACGAGAAGTTATATAGACAAAGAATAGCAAGATAGTAAAAATAAGTAAGAAAATACCGAGAAACAAAAAATGCTTCATACTCTTCATTATAAAGAAGAAAGTTCAGAGAAGTCAAACTTAATTTCGACAAATAAAGGCGTTCCCGATCATAGAAAGGTTATTAAGAGCAAATGAAGGGCCTGGTCGAGGGGAGGAATTTAAAGCACTTGTAGTTAGTATAGCTTGAACTTGTTGTCCGTTGGGCAAAACCACTTTTCCATTAATTTGTTCAGCCAAGATGGATCCAGGCTGCATAACTTTTGGAGTATCATTAGCATATACTCGTGCTGCTTTTTCAAAAATGACTAAAGGCCCCCAATTATTACCAGCTCGCTCATCGTAAAATTTTATATTTGTCCTGCCTGAAGCCGATCTTAATCTACTAACTTTTATTGGAGTTGGATACGGGTTAACTAAAATACTATCTGGCGGAAGATAATTTAAGGTTAAATAGCTAACTCCCTCAGGAGTTATTAATTCTTGAATTACAGTATTTATTCCCGGTTTAATAGGTAATGGAATTTGCCAGTTCTCAATATTAGAATTTGCTTGTCTCTCTGATAATATTTTCAGAATTATTTGGTTGGTTAAACAAACAACAGGTTTACGAACAAACTCAGGAGGTGGAGGCGCTTTTGTTTCAGGATCTACTGGTCCGCTCACTTTAGTTAACACCAACACTGATCTAACATTTCCAACTTCTTCTCCCACTTTTACACCATAGGGATTACCCTTTTCCGCAACATACTTTCCATCCACAAGCTTCAACCCCTCAATCACCGGCGCTGCGAGTGCTTCTGGAGTAGAAGTTGCAGTAGGGGCTTCTGTTGGAGTTGCAGCATCTGTTGGTTCTGCAGTTTTTGCTGGAGGAGTTGGAGTTGCAGGAGGAGGTGGTGTTTCTGATGGAGGAGGTAGAGTTCCTGTTGGAGTTGGAGGAGGTGTTGGGATTGCTTCTGTCGCTGTTGCCGCCGGATTTGGAGAAACGCCGGCGGTTGGTGAGCCTGTTGATTCTGGAGGTTCCGTGGATGGAACGACGGTCGTAGGCGAAGCCGGGGTATCCGACCTGACCGCCGGGGTGACGGTTTCAGCTGCGCGGCCGGCGCTGGGCGTCGGCCCGCCGCACGCGCTCAGGACGAGCAGCATGCAGACAGCGAGCCAGGCTATGTATAGCAAATGACGCTGCATTTTCATCGTTGTCCTCCAAGCGCCAGGGTGACAGGGAGCCTGACCGGTGTTGAGCGTTGGCTGTATGAGCTCGAGCGTGGTCATTGTGCACCTATCGGGGCGCCCTCCCAGGTTGTCGCAAGTCACAGTCCGATTATAGCCCACCCAGCGGGCCGCGGCAAGGGCATGACCCGCCGGGATAGCAATTCCACATAGGTAGTCAGGTATTTAATCACCATAACCACTGGCCAGAGTCAAAAGTAGACCCAACGTAAGAAGCTCTCCAGAGGCGCGGGTGCATTTCAGTTTAGGGGAAAAGGAGTGGTATAATCTAGGGAAGCTATGGGAAAAACTGGCGGTAGGAGAATGAAGGGCAACCGTCAGAGGCGGGGTGTATTTCAATTTCGGGGCGCAGCGCACGCAGGTAAGTTTCGCAGTGGTTGCCGCGATCGTTCGGCTGAGACCTCGGCGAGCTCGGTCGAGCCGCTCACGACGAAGCCTCAATCGCCCGGCCCTGCCCAGTTTGAATGGCGCCCGATGCGTTGTTGATACGCTTGAGTCAGCCGTAAATCCAGTCGCGCCATGTCGTCTAACCATGAAAGGGCTGTCACATGACCCCATTTCTGCAGCTTGTCTTTTGTCTGATGGTGATCATCACAGCGGCAAAAACCGGCGGCTGGTTGGCCAACCGCCTGCATCAGCCAGCCGTCCTGGGCGAACTGCTGGTTGGCGTCTTCCTCGGCCCCAGCGTGCTTGATCTTCTCCACTTGCCGTTTCTGGCCAATCCGGTTGAGCCGCACCTGCTGACCGAAGCCGTCTACGAGTTGGCTGAGTTGGGGGTGGTCTGCCTGATGTTCCTGGCCGGTTTGGAGGTGGACGTGCGCGAGATGCGGCGCGCGGGACGCGTGGCGACGCTGGCAGGCGTCAGCGGCGTGATCGCGCCGCTGGCCCTGGGCGCACTGGTCGTACTGCCTTTCGGCTACCAGGGCAATGCCGCGCTCTTCGTCGGCATGATTCTCACGGCCACCAGTGTGAGCATCAGCGCGCAAACCCTGCTCGAGTTGGGGATGCTGCGCAGCCGTGAGGGCATTGCGCTCCTCGGCGCGGCTGTCGTGGATGACGTGCTGGTCATCCTGTTGTTATCCATCTTTGTCGCCGTGGCCACCAGCAGCGCAGGGCTGGCCGCGGTGCCGCTCATCCTGCTGCGCATGGTCATTTACCTGGGCGCGGCGGGAGCCGTCAGCTTCCTGCTTCTGCCGCGGCTGGCCGACTGGGTGGACCGCCAATCCATCAGCGAGGGGTTGGCGGCGCTGGTCTTGGTCGTGGCCCTGGCCTTTGCCTGGACGGCCGAAGTGGGCGGCGGTCTGGCTGCGATCACGGGCGCGTTCATTGCCGGTGTTGGCTTCGGCCGCAGCCATCTGCACGCCAAGATCACGCGCAGCATGCACACCATCACCTATGCGTTCTTGGTGCCGATCTTTTTTGCCAGTATTGGCCTGAAGACGGACGCCCACTTGCTGACGGGGCCGAATCTCGTGTTGATTGCGGTCCTGGTCGTGGCGGCCGTCATCTCCAAGGTCGTGGGGTGTGGGCTGGGCGCGCGGTTGGGCGGCTTCACGAACCGAGAGTCGCTGCGCGTCGGCCTGGGGATGATCAGCCGCGGCGAGGTGGGCCTGATTGTGGCGGCCGTCGGTGTGGATGCCGGGTTGATTCAACCCGAGCTGTTTTCCAGCATCACATTCATTGTCTTGATTACCACCTTGATTACGCCGCTCCTCCTGCGGCGGGCATTTACTGAAAAAGAGGTAAGTTATGCCTAGTATGGTCGTAGCGGTCTTGCCGAGCCTGGAAAAGAGCCAGGTGGTGCTGAGCGCCTGGGAAGCCTTTGGGGTCACCGGCATCACGATCCTGGAGAGTATTGGACTCCACAAACTGCGGCAGTTGCGCGCGCAGCGCGATGACGTCCCCTTATTCCCTTCATTGCGCCACCTCCTCGAGGAAGAAGAGTATCACCATCGCACGATCTTCGTGGTCGTGGATGACGCCTTTGACCTGGAGGGGCTAATCCGGGTCACTGAAAAGGCGGTCGGCGGCAATTTCAACGCGCCGAACTCCGGCCTGCTCTTTGTCATGCCCGTGACGCGTGTGCTTGGGCTGCGGCCGCATTGGACGCGAGAGCGCAAGTAGACCGGGCACAGACGAAATCTGCACGTTTTTTGTGCTGAGAGGTTGTCAATACTCCAAACAGCGGACTTCATGGATGGAAAGGCGTTTGTTACGGTCGAAGATACCGGCCGCCTCTATCGAGGCTGGCGTTTAGGACAATAGCTGGATGGCGTCCGTTCATCACACACAGACTGGAAGCATCCTTCTTCCGGTGTCCAACCCCAGCCGTGCGGCCAGCCTGGCAGCCACGGCAGCCCGCATCGCCTTGGCTCGATCTGCCCCGGTGATCGTTCTGACCATTGTCTTGCCGACCGATCCCTCGCTTGCGCGACTCGAGGGTGAGACAGGCGCGGATATGCAGCCGGCTTTGCAGACGGCGCTGGTTGTCCTCCACGCAGCCGGCGTGAGCGCGCGTTCGATGGTGCGCGTTGCCGACGACGTCGGTGTGGCCATTCGTCAGACGATCCGCGAGCTGGGCAGCCAGCTGATTGTGCTCGGATGGCGCGGCGAAGCCCAACCCGACGGCAACTATCTCAACGCGGCCCTCGCCGCTGTGTTGGAAGATCCTATCTGCGATGTTGTCATTGTCGGCGGATACGCCCCGCAGCAATTGCAGCGAATCCTCGTGCCGGTTGGCGGCGGACCTCATTCCGCTTTTGCCTTTCGGCTGGCTTCAGAGTTGGCTGGCACTTCTACCCAAGGCTCTACGCAGCATGTGAAGGTAACTGCCCTGCATGTCGTGCCACAGGATTACCATCCCCGCAGCACATTCATTTCCTCGGCTCGTCATCTTGAGCAAATGATCGGTGACCGCCTGCATGACTCAGGTCTGGTTCGCAAAACCGTGGTGGCGAATGACACCGCACAGGCAATCCTGGAAGAGTTTGCGACCGGATACGATGCGGTCTTGATGGGCACCTCACGCGAAGCCTTGATTGACCGGCTGCTGTTTGGGGATCTACCACAACGAGTTGCTGAGGAGAGTCGCGCGACAGTAATCGTGGTTCGACGACGCACCGGGTTTGTGACGCGGGTCCTCCGGCGCGCCTGGCATGGTATCATCGCCGCCATGCCCGCGCTGACCCCCAGTGAGCGAGACGAGGTGCGCACCGTCATCCGGGAGGGTGCGAGGTCTCGCGCCGACTTCTTTGTCATGGTCGCGCTGGCTGCCATCCTGGCAGGTTTGGGTTTGCTCTTGAACAGCCCGGCGGTCATCATCGGCGCTATGCTGGTC
Organism: Candidatus Amarolinea aalborgensis; assembly: GCF_900491745.1. NCBI lineage: Bacteria > Bacillati > Chloroflexota > Caldilineae > Caldilineales > Candidatus Amarolineaceae > Candidatus Amarolinea > Candidatus Amarolinea aalborgensis. Next base: position 5,690 of record NZ_UETR01000052.1, read on the forward strand.
GCGCCGCTGATGACCGCCATCGTTGGGCTAGGGTTGGGAATTGTAGAAGGTGACACCGGTCTTCTGAGGATGGCAGTCTGGGCTTCAGCCCGTGGCATACTGCTGGCCATCTTGATTGGCGCCTTGTTGGGTGTGCTTGTGCCGGATGCGGCCACGACGCCTGAAATCATGGCGCGTACGCAGCCGAATGTGCTGGATTTGGGCGTCGCCCTGGCCTCGGGCGCGGCCGGCGCCTACGCGTTGTGCCGCAAATCGGTCTCTGCTGCCCTCGCGGGCATTGCGATTGCCGCCGCACTGGTGCCGCCACTGACCACAGTTGGCATCGGCCTGGCACTCGGTCGTCAAGACATCGCTGGCGGCGCGCTGCTCCTGTTCGTGACGAACTTGATCGCGATTGCTGCGGCCAGCGGGCTATTTTTCCTCTTATTTGGGTTCGCACCGCCTGCCAGGCACAAAACACAGCGCGCTCTGTTGCGCCGAGGACTCTTAGGCGCGCTCATGCTCCTGGCGGCCGTCACCGTGATCCTCGGCATCCTCACGACTCAGACCCTACGTGTCGTGCGCCTCGATCGAGCCATTGACGCAGCGATTCAGGCCGAACTCGAAATTCTGCCTGATACTGAACTCGTCGAAGTGCGGCGTAGCCAGACCGATGATGGCGTCCTACACCTGGCTGTCACCTTGCGGTCGGTCCACCAATTCCCACATGAAACAGCGTTGACATTTCAACGAGACATTGCCACTCGCCTGCAACAGCCGGTCGCGCTCTTGCTCAACGTGATTCCCGCGACCCGACTCGATCCATTGGTGCCGCCGACATTCACGTCAACGCCAACGCCGACTCGAACGCCAACCCCCGGGCCGACGGCTACGACCACCTTCACGCCAACGCCATCACCCCCGCCGTCCCCCACGCTTACGCCGACAGCGACGGCATCCGCTTCACCCAGCGCCACGGCTACCGCGACCGCGCTCTCGACTGTGACGCCGACCGCCACACCGACGACGCTTCCGACGCCGGCGCCAGCCGTGGTGGTCAACACAAGCGGCCGCGGCGCCTGGTTGCGAACAACGCCTGGCGGGTCAATTGCCGGCGCGGTGACGGAGGGCACGGCAGTTTTTCTGTTGGGAGAGCAGATTGAAGCCAACGGGCGGCTGTGGGCACGCGTCTTGATCCCCCGGGGACTTACCGGTTGGATTGCGCTGGATTATCTGAAGCTCGTTAGCGCTACGCGTTAACCCCGTACGAAATTGAGGTACTGGTTTATGCATCGTTCCTTGTCTGTCATTCTCAGCAATCTGCGACGGTGGCTAGAGCGCCAGCAGCCATCTGGCTTGGCCATCCTGAGCGCGATCGGCGTTATTTTAGGCCTCATCACGGGCGCGGGCGTGTGGTTTTTCAAGCAAATGATCGCCTGGACACACACGGCGGCTTACGGCTGGTTGGGTGGGGCGCTCAACCCCCTCGGGCTGTGGACCATGGCGCTGCTACCAGCCCTGGGGGGGTTGCTGGTGGGATTGCTCTGGCACTACTTCGTCGGTGAGGATCGCTACCACGGCGTCTCTGGCATTATGGAGGCTGTCGCTCTAGTCGGTGGGCGCCTGGAGTATCGCCTGGGACTGGTCAAAACCGTGGCCGCTGCGCTCTCCATCGGCGCCGGTGCGTCAGTCGGACCGGAGGACCCCTCGGTTCAGATCGGCGCCAACCTGGGATCCTTTGCTGGGCAGAAACTGCACTTCTCTGATGACTGGATTCGCACCCTGGTGGCCGCAGGCGTTGCGGCTGGGATTGCCGCGGCCTTCAATGCGCCCATCGCCGGTGTCTTTTTCGCGCTCGAAATCGTGCTGGGGGAGATCGTTGGCGGTGGACTGGGTGTGATCGTCCTGGCCGCGGTGACCTCTGCGGTCTTCACGCAGTCCATCTCCGGCCCACAACCAGCTTTTCGCGTGCCCCAGTATGCTTTCCATTCAAGCGCCGAATTGCCGCTCTATTTGGGCCTGGGGATACTGACCGGCCCGGTAGCGGCGCTCTATGTCGGCGCGCTCTTCACCGCCAAGGACTTCTTTCATCGTTGGCGTGCGCCGGTTTGGCTGAAGCCGGCGGCCGCAGGACTAACGGTGGGTATCATAGGAATCTGGTTGCCGCAAGTGCTCGGCACAGGTTACGAGACCATTGACGCCATCTTCAACGGCCAGCAAATGACGGTGCTTTTGCTCGTGACGCTGCTAATAGCCAAGCTGGTAATGACCGCTGTCAGCATCGGTGGTGGCTTTCCGGGCGGCGTGTTTGCTCCGTCCCTTTTTCTGGGCGCCACGCTAGGAACCGCCTACGGCTTGGTCGCGCAGCGGCTCTTCCCGGCGCTGCTCATTGCGCCCCCAGCTTATGCCATGGTGGGCATGGCTGCCGTACTGGCTGCCGCCGTACACGCCCCCCTGACCGCCATTATTCTACTGTTCGAGATGACTCAAGACTACCGCATCATTCTGCCGGTGATGTTTGCCGTGGTGGTTGGTCTGTTCGTGGCGCAACGATTGCGTCGCGACTCTGTCTATACTCTGGGACTTGCGCGCAAGGGGCTGCGCCTACAACGGGGTCGCGACGTGGAGGTGCTGGAAGGCATCACGGTCGGCGAGGTCATGGAGACGAACATTGTCACGCTGCGCGAAACGTACCCACTCGCCACGGCAGCCGACCTTTTTGCACGGACGCGCCACCATGGACTGCCTGTCGTGAATGACGCGGGTGATCTGGTTGGTATCCTCACGGTACAGGACCTGGAACAGGCACGAAACGAAAATGATGACTCGATCTGCACGGTGGGCGATGTGTGCACGCGCGAGATGCTGGTGGCGCATCCCGAGGAAAGCATTGGTTCTGCGCTGCGGCGCATGAGCATCCGCGATGTCGGCCGCCTGCCGGTTGTGGACCCACGCAATCCACGTCTGCTGCTGGGCGTATTGCGCCGTATTGATCTGGTCCGCGCGTATGATCTGGCCCTCACGCGCCGCTCGTCGCTGCGCCATCGCGCGCATCAGGCCAAGCTTAACGCCGTTTCGGGCGAGGCGGTTTCCGTTGAGGAGATAGCAGTGGAAGCAGGGGCGGCGTGCGATGGCCAGCGCATCCAAGACGTGCCCTGGCCACGGGATTGCGTAGTCGCCAGCCTGCGACGCGGTCGGCGCGTGCTCATCCCGCATGGCGATACGCTCCTGCAGGCGGGTGACATCCTGGTCGTCGTGGCAGAGGAGCAGACGCGCGAGGCGCTGCAACGCCTCTGCCAGGGGTAATTTGCCCTGCGTGCGAGCTAAGCTGTGGCGCGTGATAGGGGCGCGGGAACCATCCCGCACTGGCTTACGTCTCGATGGCGCACTCGAAAGGAGGTGCTGCTATGAACTACCGTCTAGCCAGGCGCTTCTGGCTTACAACCTGTCTGTTCATCCTGCTCGCCCAACTCGTGACCGGCTGTGAACCGGCGTCAGTGAGGGCGCAACCCGAACCACCCCCGGCGCCTGCCACCCCCGCCCCGGCGGAAGACTTGGCCCAGCTCGCGGCCGGGCAAAATAGGTTCGCGACCGACCTGTATCAGCGGCTGCGTGACACCCCGGGCAATCTTTTCTTTTCCCCCTACAGCCTGGCCACGGCGCTGACGATGACCTATGCCGGCGCACGCGGCAACACCCAGGCCCAAATGGCGCAGGTGCTGCACATCACGCTGCCGGATGCCAGGCAGCATGCAGCCGCGGCCACCCTGAACTGGGCGCTCTACCCCGCGCAGCAAAGCAGCGCGCGGCTCAACACGGCCAATGCCCTGTGGGCCCAACTCGACCTGCCGCTGCAAGCAGACTTTGTGGCCCTGATGAAGCAGCACTACGGCGCCGGCGTCAAGCCGACCGACTTCAAGCAGGCGCCGGAAGCCGCGCGCGTGGCCGTCAACGATTGGGCGAGTTTCCAAACCGCCGGCAAGATCACGGACCTGGTTCCGCCCGGTATGATCAGCGCGGACACCCGATTGGTGCTGGCGAATGCCATCTACTTCAAGGCGGATTGGCTTCTGCCGTTCGACAAGGCGCTCACGCGAGACGAGCCGTTCATCCGCCTGGACGGCAGCGAACGCCGCGTCCCCATGATGTTCATGCAAAAACCTGCCGATCTCGCCTACGGCGCCGGCGACGGCTACCAGGCTGTTACCCTGCAGTACACGGATACGTTGATTGCCATGACGGTCATCGTGCCGGACCGCGGGCGCCTGGAGACTGTCGAAGCGGGTCTGAGCGCGGACTGGCTGCGCAGCAGCATGGGTTCCATGACCTCACGCAAGGTCGCGCTGGGCCTGCCCAAATTCCGCTTTGGCTCGACCTTCTCTGTCGCGGATGTGCTGGGCGAGCTGGGCATGCCCGACGCCGTCACGCCTGGCAAGGCTGATTTTTCCGGCATGGACGGCGCGCGCGATCTCTCCATCGGCGCGGTGCTGCACAAGGCCGTGGTGGAGGTGGATGAGAAGGGCACCGTGGCGGCCGCCGCCTCGGCCGTGGAGATGAGGCTGACCTCGATTCAAGTAGAGGAGGAGCCGATCCACCTCACCGTTGACCGCCCCTTCCTGGTGGTGATCCACGACCGACAGACCGGCGCGATCCTCTTCCTGGGCCGCGTGGTGGACCCGGCTTAAAATTTCAGCAACGTCCCCGGCGCGGGCCGCATGAAAGCGCATCGAACGGCGCTTTCGTGGGGCGTGCCGGGGACGGGGTTTCCGGTGAACGGCGGTTCCGAGGCACGATATACCTTCATCTCTGATCGCTTGTAGAAGCTGCCAGCCCAACGCCCCTGACGCCGGGCGTCAACGCAAAGGAAGCCCTGACTGTCGAGCAATGGACTGCCCTGCAACAGTACACGCGGCTGGGCGCGCAGGTACAAAAACTCGACCGCCTACGCCAGCGGGCAAAACACCAAGAAGCGTGACAGACAAGAAGCCGGATGCAAGATACATCCGGCCTTCCTACGACGGCTCTATGGGCCGCCGCAGGCGATTTGACAAATCTGCAGACGCCCTCAATAATACAGACAGATGAGTGCATATCAGCGTGCCCCCCCGAATCCCGCCGCATAGCGCATATTTCGCTCCAATTCGGAGCGTGCATGCCTATGTTCCACGTCACACCCATGCAATGGGGAGAATATGCTCACCAATACAAGCCAGTATCAATTCATCGTCATAGAAGGCATTGACGGAGTTGGCAAAACAACTACCGCCAAGCGGCTCAGTGACCGTTTGCCAGCGCATTATTACAAACTACCGCCAGCGTTGCTTGAGCATTGCCACCTTGTTGGAGATGAATACAACACGCAATCCTTGAGAACCTTCATTGATGAACTCGCTTTCACTTTGCCGCACGCACGATTTCTGTTCTACCTTCTTGGGCTGGTGAAAGCCACTCAGGAAATTCAAGATTTACTTCTCAGCGGGCATGTAGTCGCAGATCGCTACCTATCCTCCACTTTAGCCCATCATTGGGCAATTGACCCAAATCTCAAAAAGGCAGATTTGAGTTGGCTTTCTATCCTGAAACCAGACCTTGAATTTTTGCTAGTTATACATGACAGAAAAGAACATGAAAGAAGGATTTCAGAGCGCACAGGTGTGCGGTCAGATTTCCTTTTAGAAAGTGATCGAGATTATCTATTTCAGGTTCAAGAACAATTCATAGAACTTAATCTAATTCAGGTAGATGTCAGCCATCGCTCTGTGGAAATCATAGTTGACGAGTTGGTAAAGCAGGTAAAAAGCAATGGAACCCAAAGATTTTTATAACACGCTCTTTCAGAAAACAGCCAATTCGGTTTCAATTCCTTTAAGGACATTGCGTTTAAAAGTAACTGATAGATGCGCTTGGAATTGCTGGTTTTGCCACAATGAAGGTTCAGGAGAGCGTAATCCTCAAGAAGTGGGAGATGTAGAGTGGAATGAAGAATTAGCCAAAGTTCTTACTACGCTTAAGAAGGATTTAAGCATCAATGAAATACACCTAACTGGCGGTGAGCCAACTGCTCATCCTGCTTTGCCTATGCTAATTTACAGCATGAAACAAGCCGGGTTTCATGTGACGGCGACAAGTATAGGCTGTCCGAAAGAACGACTGAAGGTTCTAATTGAAAGTGGTTTGGACAGGCTTAATTTTAGTTTTCACGCATTAGACGCGGAAGTTTTGCGTTCGACGCAAACAAATCATTCTTTAGCATGGTCTGAAAAGCAACTCAATCAACAACTTGAAGCCATCAGTTTAGCAAAGGAGTTAGGAGCAGAAGTAAAATTAAATACTGTCTGCTCGAGTTCTAAAGATTACCCTAGAGTTCTAGCGGTCATTGAGTGGGCACGGGTGAACCAAATCCCGCTACGATTATTGCCTGAACTTGGGAACGCTCAACAATCTATTCGGGCAATAATTGCGCTCTGCAACCAAATCGGAGCGATTGAGATTAGTCGTCGCTATACTAATGGGAGTTCAAATTCGACGATATTTTTTCGTCTCCCTAATGGTTATACTCTTGGATTTAAGTTCATTCATGAAGTGTATTTGAGCCAAACTATGTGCTTGGGTTGCCCGATAAAGCAAAAGAACCAATGCACGGAGAAATTTTACGGGATTAGACTTGAAAAAAGGCTTGCCAATGAGAAATGGCGTTTATTTATACGCCTTTGCCTACATCGCACGGAAACGGACTCTTATTTAGCACCCGATGAATTTCTCGGAAGTAAGCAATACGCTGAAATTCAGCGGCTCGTAACACAGACGGGATAATCATTCACCGACATTTTCAATGGAGGTAAAGGCATGGATGCTGATATTAACGAATTGCTCGAAAGAAGGAAGAAACTCAAAGCATCTCTCATTGTCGCCGAAGAAACCCGCAACCAGATGGAAGGGAAAATGCAATCTCGATATGATACGCAGAAGGAAGAATGGGCTTTACAATGCGATATCTACGAGAACCAGATTGAGCAAATAGATAAACTGCTGGCTAAACTTCAAAAATTGAAGGATACGCCAACTGAGCCGACTCAAGACACCGTTATTCTTGGCTCACAAGTGGAACTCCGGATTGATGACGACGATCCAGTGACTTATATTCTGCTTGACGAAAGTGGTGGGTATAAATTGAAAGGCATATCCACTCTATCTACAAAGTCGCCTATCGGAAAAGCAATTCTAGGTATTAAGGCAGGTGAAACAATTTTCGTGGCTGTTCGCGGCATCAAGACAATGGTTCAGATTATTAGTTTGGCAACAGTAATCAAGGAAGATGAAAATGCGCTCACTGTGCCAATGACGGCTGAGACAGATTAAAGGCCAAATTCATTGTACAATTCAGAGAATGAGAGTTGTACATGTAAGACGCCAAGACCGTTCAACCGAGCAATGACGGCCCATCAGAGGCCACCATCTTCAGCACGGCGAACCGGGAAGTGCTTCCGAAAGCCGAATGGCGGCGGTTCACCGCGGAATTCAAGTTGCGCATTTTAGCCGAAGCCGTCAGTTGCACGAAGCCTGGCGAAATCGGTGTGCTGCTGCGGAGCGAAGAGTTGTATCGGTCGCACCTGGACAAGTGGCGTTAGCCCAAACGCCAATCAAGAAACCCTGAGAGAACCTACCCCCAGGGCTTTTCTACAGCAATTCCATTGGCCCACTCGCAAGCCGCTTCCGCCTTCGCGTCCTCGCCGCATTGGCCGCGTCATGCCGCGCGTCATACCTCAAATGACACCGCTGGCACAACGCACGCAGATTATCCTCCGAGCAATTCATCGGATCATAGTCAAGATGCGCCACGGTCAGCTCTCGCCCTCGTTCTCCAACCGCCGCGGCGGCTACTTCTTTCACCAGGGGCTTTACCGACTGCGCAAAGGCACAGTTTCTGTGGTATACTTCGGGGCGCTAATCACCAGACGTGGGCAAGGACAAACGCTCGATGCGCCAGGAACTCGATATTTACATTCGTGCCCGCTATCCGCTGTTGTACGTGGTGACCGCGGAAGAGGAACGCGCGTTGGCCGAAATTCAGAAGCTGGCCGATGAATCCAAGACGCGCAAGCAGGTGATTGCCTGGTCGTGTACGGAAGGCTTCGTCAACCAGGCCAACGGCCGTAAGGATCAGACCAAGCGCGATCCGCTGGTCGCGCTCAACAGCATCATGGAGGACAGCACCCCGACGCTGGTCATTCTGCGCGACTTTCACCCGTTTTTCGAGAATCACGAGATTGTGCGCAAGCTGCGCGACCTGGCCCAGGCTCTGCAAAAGGGCCATCGCACCGTGATTCTGCTCTCGCCCGTGCTGCGCATCCCACCAGAGTTGGAAAAAGAAATCACCGTCATTGACTTCAGTCTGCCCAATGAAGCCGAATTGAATGACCTGTATGAGCGCGCGGTGCAGACGCTGGAGGCTGACGGCAAGGCCCGTATTCAGCTCGATCGCCGCGAGCGCGAACGCCTGGCCAAAGCGGCCCTGGGGCTGACCCTGTCCGAAGCCGAGAAGGCGCTGGCCAAGGCGATCATCATGGCCGGCGGCCGCCTGGATGGTCGCGCGGTGGAGGCAGTGATCGCCGAAAAGAAGCAGATCATCCGCAAGTCGGGTTTGCTGGAATTCTACGACACCTCGGAGACGCTGACCGATGTGGGGGGCCTGGATGTGCTCAAGGAATGGCTGCGCAAGCGGGTGCGCGCCTTTTCCGCGGAGGCGCGCGCGTTTGGCCTGCCGGAGCCGCGCGGCATCTTGCTCGTGGGCGTCCAGGGCTCAGGCAAATCGCTGATGGCCAAGGCGGTCGCCAACGCCTGGCGCCTGCCGCTGCTGCGCCTGGACGTGGGACGCCTCTTTGCCAGCCTGGTCGGTTCATCCGAAGAGAATCTGCGCACCGCGATTCGGGTGGCGGAATCCATTGCGCCGTGCCTGCTGTGGGTGGACGAGATCGAAAAGGGCTTTTCCGGCGTCGGCAGCTCGAACGTCAGCGATGCGGGGACCGCGGCGCGTGTCTTTGGCAGCTTCGTCACCTGGCTGCAAGAGAAAAAGGCGCCCGTGTTTGTCGTTGCCACCGCCAACCTGGTGGATCAACTGCCGCCGGAACTGGTGCGCAAGGGACGCTTCGACGAGATTTTCTTTGTGGACTTGCCGATGGCCTCAGAACGGGAGGATATCTTCCGCATTCACCTGCGCAAACGCAACCGCGACCCGCAGCAGTTCGATGTGTCAACCCTGGCAATGTCGAGCGAGGGCCTCAGCGGCGCGGAGATCGAGCAGGCTGTCGTGGCCGGGCTGTACGAAGCCTTCGACGAGGGCCGGCCGCTGGCGACGGACGACATGATCAGTGTGCTGGCCGAGACGATTCCGCTGTCGCAAATGATGGAAGAAACCGTCAACGCGCTGCGTGCGTGGGCCAAACACCGCGCGCGGCCGGCGTCGTCGCAAACCCGCTTGTTTTGAGCGAGCATTGAACAGAGCCTATGCTTGAACGATTCGAATGGCTGGAGATTCCGGCCGAGACACAGGCGCCCAAGAAGCGCCGCTCCACGGCCGATGACGTGGTTTTGGGCAAGCGCTGCCCGGCGTGCGGCTGGCTCGATGAGGAGACCGCGCTGGAGTGCTTCCGCTGCGGGCATCGTTACAACCGCCAGACGCAGTTAGTCAGCGCGATCGAAGCGCTCGGCGTGCAGCTGCCGCCGCGCCTCATCGAAGGGCACAAGGAGCTGGCGCGCTTCCTGCGCCAGCAAGAGCCGGCCAGCCTTGACCTGTTTCATCTGCGCGTGCGCGCGGAGACGCTGCGCCTGTCACGCGGCTTCGATGAGTTGATCTGCCTGGAAGATATCGCGGTGGATCACTACGACCATCAGTTGGACACGGCCCGCCGCGCCCTGCGTGACATGCGCGGGCGCGCGCTGCTCGCCGATGAGGTCGGCCTGGGCAAGACGATCGAGGCCGGCATCATCATGAAGGAATTGATCGAGCGCGGGCTGGCGCAAACGATCCTGGTATTGACGCCCGCGTCGCTCACCGAGCAGTGGCGTGAGGAACTGGAGAACAAATTCCGTGAGCCTTTCACCATTCTGGATGCTGCGGCCGACTGGCGCGGCGTGGCCGGGGCCACCGCGGGGCGTTGGATCGTTTCCCTGGACACGGCCAAACAGACCAACCGCGCCGCTTTCCTGTTGGAACGTGATTACGATCTGTTGATTGTGGATGAGGCGCACAAGCTGAAGAATCGCAGCACCGTGGCCTGGCGCTTTGTGAACCAGATTCGCAAGCGCTATGTCCTCATGCTGACCGCCACGCCGGTGCAGAACGATCTGACGGAACTGTACAGCCTGGTCACGATCCTGTCGCCGGGGCACCTGGGCACGGTGCGCGGTTTCCGGCGGCAGTATTTCGATCAACGCGACGGGCGCCAGCCCCGCAACGCGCCCGCGCTGCGCCGCCTCCTGAACGATGTGATGATCCGCAATCAACGCAGCAAAGTGACCGTGCGCCTCCCTGCCCGCCGTGCGGCCGTTTATCATTTGAACTTGTCCGAGCCTGAGCTGGAGCTGTATCGGCAGGTCACGCAGTACATTCGTGAAGAGTTTCAGCAGGAGGCGGGGAGCAAACATCTGCGCCTGGTGCTGCTGACATTGCAGCGCGAGCTGTGCAGCAGTCCACAGGCCGTGGTTGGCACCCTGGAGAAGCTGGTCAGCGACGCGCAGTATCCAGAGGCAACGCGCCGGCGACTGACCGCATTCCTGGCGCTGGCGCAGACGATTGGCGAAAGCCGCAAGGTGAACGCGGTGCGCGAGATTCTGGAGCGCTTCCCGGGCAAGTTCCTGATCTTCACCGAGTATCGGCACACGCTGGAACAGATTGTCAGCCAGCTGCGCGCGTGGAATATCGCCGCGGCTCCTTTCCATGGCGGCATGAACGTCTTTCAGAAAGAAGATGCGGTGCGCGCCTTTGAAAAGGACACCCGCGTGCTGGTCAGCACGGAGTCGGGCGCGGAAGGGCGCAACTTGCAGTTTTGCCATCAACTCATCAACTATGACCTGCCCTGGAACCCCATGCGCGTCGAGCAGCGCATCGGCCGCCTGCACCGCCTGGGCCAAAAGCATGAGGTCAGCATCTTCAACCTCTCCAGCAACGAAACAGTCGAATCGCACATCCTCGATCTGCTGGCCTACAAGATTCGCATGTTCGAACTGGTCATCGGCGAGCTGGATCTGATCCTGGGCACGCTCGATGCCCACAAGAGCTTCGAGGACCTGGTGCGTGAGGCCTGGCAGGGCAGCCGCAGCGAGGATGATCTGGCCGCGCGCATGGGCGCGATCGGCAGCGCCATCGAGCGCGCCCGTCGCGAATTCACGGCGATTCGAGAATCGAGCGATTTGCTCAACACCTGGTTGGAGAATTAGCTGGCCGGTGACGGCGCGCGGCGCAGTCAACCGGCGCCAGGCATCAATCCCGGAGTTCCCGGTGGATCTTTCAGTCTGATGGCACGTAAAAAAGCAGCACCCAAAACCCCAACCGAGTCGCCTCTGCGCCAACTGGCGCTGGAGTTCTTCCACCTGTTTGGCGCGGATGTGCAAGCCAACGGCAGCAGCCCCATCACGGTGGCGTTGACGCCAGATCTGGCGGCCCATTTTGGCAAACCGGCCCTCAGCCTGGTGTTTTCGACGGCCGAGTTGTCGCCCTATCATGACCTGGTGGCCTACGGCAGCCGGGTGTTCGACCGCATGATGACCTACATCGCCAATCACGGCTCGATGGCGCGCGAGACGCTGCCGGCGCATTTCCCAGAGTTGGCCGTCAGTCGCTTGCCTGGCGAATTGACGCTGGCCGGCTGCGATCTGGCGCACAGCTCGGGCAAGGGCGGCTGGCGCTGCTTGATCCAGTTCAATTTTCATATCAGCTATCGCGCGGATGACAAGCGCGAAGAGGTCTTCTCGGTGTCCCTGGATGAGGACGGCCAACCGGCGCCCAACATGGGCGACCTCTTGGCGCAAGCTGCCCCGGCCGCGGCCAACGTGGCGGCGCCCAAGCTCGAATTGCTGATCGAACTGGCGCAGCAAGCCCAGAAGCTGGCTCTTTTTCATGCCGATCAGCAGTGCGGCGAGATGGAGCAGGACATTCTGCCGCGCCTGCACGTCATCCTCTCGCGGCTGGTCACTTATTATGAGCAGCAGGCGCTCGAAATTCAGGAGCGCGGCGATGACCCTGACTACGCCGCCAATCAGCGCGAGGCGCTGCGGGCTGATCTGCAGCGCAAGATCGCCGAAGAACTTGAGAACCATCGTCTGCGTGTGGCGGTGACGCTTTTCAGCCTGGCGCAGGTGATGCAGCCAACCTGGGAGCACAGCCTGACGCTGCGCAGCCGCGCCGGCGGCGCGACCCTCAAGCTGCCGTTGACGCGCAATCTCTACACAGGCCAGCTCGCCCTGCCTGTTTGCCACGCCTGCGACCTCCCGACCGCGGTCGTGGGGGTTTGCGCGCACGAGCATGTCAGTTGTCCGACCTGCCTGGCGCATTGCCACGCCTGCGCCCGAGACATCTGCCTGGAGTGCGGGGTGCAGGGGTGCACCGTGTGCAAGGAGCTGCTTTGTCAAGACTGCGCCGTCACCTGCCCGGCCTGTGGCCAATGGGCCTGTCGCGAACACGCCGCGCGCTGCCCGGTGTGTCAAGAGACCACCTGCTTTGCCTGTCAGGATGCCTGCGCGCAGTGCGGGGTGCGCCAGTGCAAGAGCCATCTCGTGGCCGATTACCTGGCGCCGGGCGCGCTGCTGTGTTCAGCTTGCGCGGTCATCTGCCCTCACTGCGGGCGCCCCAGCGCACAGACAGCTCACTGCGACTTTTGCGGCCAGGTTTTCTGCCGCGGCTGCACCGACGCCTGCTACGCCTGCGGCAAAATCTACTGCCAGCCCCATCTGCTGGCAGACCCGATCAACGGCGGCGCGGTGTGCAAACGCTGTGTGATTCCCTGCCCCCACTGCGGCATGGAGACCGCCTCGCTGACCATCTGTGCGGTCTGCGGCGTCAAACAGTGTACATCATGTCTGCAAGGTTGTGCAGAATGTGGTACAATGGTGTGCGAGGATCATCGGGAACGTTGCACGCTGTGTGGGCGTTTGCACTGTGAGCTGCACAGCGACCGCTGCCACATGGATGGAAAAACGGTGTGCGTCGCGCACAGCTTTGCCTGTCCGGTCTGCGGCGGAACGGTGTGCCATGGCCATCAGAAGTTCTGCATCGTGTGCAGCATGGCCTATTGCCCTGACTGCATCAACCTGGACAACGGCGTCTGCGCCACGTGCCAACAGTTGGAGGACTCGGAGCCGATCAACCTGGCGCAAGAACCGGCCGGTCATGACCCGGATGTGGCCGCGCTGGCGACAGCCTATACCTGGCGTGCGGCCAGCAACCGCGCTTACATCGTTTATGTTGGCACGCGGTTGATGGGGCAAATGACGTTGGTCGCCAACCATGATGGCAAAGTGGTGCACACAGCGCATGTCAAACGGCTGGAGTCGCTCATCAAGTGGGGCCGGCGTTTGTTGGGATGAAGCAGGATGGAACACGACCAGTTCTTCAAAACGCTATTACGCGCGTTCTTGGCCGAATTCTTGGATCTCTTTTTTCCAGATATCAAGGCGCG
>NZ_UETR01000051.1:0-19785 GCF_900491745.1 Candidatus Amarolinea aalborgensis
CGCCTGAACGCGGCCAGCGGCGCGCCCTTCACGATCCAGGCCAGCACGGACCGGCGCGCGCGGCTGCCGGGCGCGGACTTCGTGGTGATCGCGGTCGAGGTCAACCGCCTGCCGCTCTGGCGCCTGGACTGGGAAATTCCCCGCCGCCACGGCGTGCGCCACATCCTGGGCGAAAACGGCGGGCCGGGCGGTCTGCTGCATGCCCTGCGCACCGTTCCGCTCGTGCTGGAGATTGCGCGCGACATCGAGGCGCTCTGCCCGCACGCGCTGGTGATCAATTTTACCAACCCGCTCTCACGCGTCTGCCTGGCTCTCAGCCGCTACACCTCGCTGCGCGTGGTCGGACTGTGCCATCAGATCGGCGCGGGCCTGGCGAACGTCGCACAGACGCTGGAAATGGATGAAGCCGAGATTGACCTGCAGGCCGCCGGCATCAATCATTTCACCTGGATCACCGCGCTGCACCATCGCCAGAGCGGCCTGGATCTCTACCCCGCTTTCCGCACGCGGCTGGCGCAGCGCCCCGCGGCGTTCGAGCCGCTGTCCCGACGCCTGTATGATGCCTTTGGCCTCTTCCCTGCGAACGGCGATGACCACCTTGGCGAGGAGATCGGCTGGGCGTGGGAGACTGACCCCCTGGCCGCAGACACGACCGCGGCCGCCGAACCAGCCCTCTTCCGCAGCCAGCAGGGTCTCAAGGAAGTAACCGCTGCCGCCCTGGACGAAGCGTTACACGATGATGATGCCCTCACCGCGCTGCTCGAGCATCGTTCGGACGAACGGATCGTCCCCGTCATCTGCGGGGTGCTGCACAACCGTCGCCAGGTCGAAATCGCCGTCAACGTGGTCAACCGCGGCGCGGTGCGCAACCTGCCCGAGTGGATGGTGGTCGAAGCGCCGGCCGTGGTCAGTCGTGCCGGGGTGCAGCCGTTGGCCGTAGGCGATCTACCGGCCGGCTGCGCGGCCCTGCTGCAGCAGCGCAGCGCCATCGCCAGCCTGACCGTGGAAGCTGCCGTGCACGGCGACCGCCAGGCGGCCCTGCAGGCGCTGCTGCTCGATCCCGTGGTCAACAGCTATACCGCCGCCGATGCACTGCTCACGGAGCTGCTGGCGGCGCAAGCGCCTTATCTGCCGACCTTCGCCCGGCGCGCAGGAGCCTGAGGGGAGCCATGTCCAAGCCGTGGTTGATGGCTTTCCTGGTGTTTGTCAACGTCGTGAGCACGGGCCTTTCGGTCGTTGCGTTCAAACATGCCGGTATGGCCTCACAGCCGCGCGGTTTCCTCTGGCAGCAGGTCTTGGGCAATTTTTGGGGCTTCGTCAGCGTGATCGCGTTCACGTTTCTGACCCGGCACCTGGCCCTGAATGTGGCTTACCCGGTCACGGTGGGGTTGGCGGTTCTGCTCGTGCAGTTGATCTTTGCGCGCCTCTATTTTGGCGAAGCAGCCACGCCAACCCAGATCGTGGGCGCGTTCCTCATCGCCGCGGGCATTGCGCTCGTGGCCGGCCGGCGGTAATGCCCGCGCCTCAACGGCGGTTTGGATTCATAGGAGATCTCCATGCAAGCCATTGTCTTTCGTTACAGCCTGCCGCGCTTTGCCCTGGCGACCGCACTCGGCGCGCTGACGCCGCGCGCCTACGCCGGCCCGATCGCGCCCACATCCCTCGTGGATACGCCCGAACCGACGCTGCTCGCGGCCGATTGGGCCATTGTGCGCACGGCGTTGTGCGGCATCTGCGGCAGCGACACCAAGCAGATTTATCTTGACGGCGCATTCGACAACCCGCTGACCTCGCTCATCTCGTTTCCCCACATCCTGGGGCATGAGATTGTAGGCGTCATCGAAGCGGTCGGGCCAGGCGTCACAACTCGTCGGGTGGGCGAGCGGGTGGCGATCAATCCGTGGCTCTCCTGCGGTCCACGCGGCATTCAACCACCGTGCGCCGCGTGCCAGCAGGGCCAGGTGACGCTGTGCGCGCATTTCACCGAAGGTCATTTGGCGCCGGGGATTCACCTGGGCAACTGCCGGACGGCCGGCGGCGGTTATGCGCCGCGGCTGGCCGCGCACGAATCGCAGTTGATCCCCATTCCCGACGCGGTCAGCTTCGAACAGGCAGTCCTCGCGGACCCTTTTGCCGTTAGCCTGCACGCGGTGCTCAAGGCCCCGCCCGCGCCCGGCGCCGCGGTGCTGGTTTATGGCTGCGGCACGTTGGGATTGTTAGCCATTGCTATCCTGCACGTTCTCTTTCCAAAAACGCACATCATGGCCATCGCCCGCTATGCGCACCAGGAGCAGATGGCGCGAACGCTGGGCGCACAGCAGATCATGCGCACACGCGAGTCCGCGCAGATCATCGAAACGATGGCCGAGTGGACGGGTGCGCCCATCTTGCGTACGCGGCAAGGTCAACCGTGGCTGCGCCAGGGTGTGGACGTCATCTATGATATGGTCGGTTCGCCCGAATCGTTGGCCGTGGGCGTGCGTGTGACCAACCCACGCGGCCGCATCGTCATCAGCGGCGTGGATCGGCCGGCGCGTTTCGAGTGGACGCCGCTCTACTTCAAAGAGCTGCAGCTGATCGGATCGAACGCATTTGGCGTGGAAGAATGGAACGGCGTGCACCAACACGCGATGGCGTTCTATTTGCAGTGGACGGCTGAGGGCCGATTCGATCTGGCTCCCATGATTACGCAGCGCTTCCGCTTGCCGCAGTATCAAGAGGCTTTTGTCACCGCGCATCGCAAAGGCGCGCACCAGGCGATCAAGGTCGTTTTCGATCTGGCTTCAGCCTGAGTCTTCGTCTGCAATGAGAAAGGTGACAAAGAAGGTGGTGCCGCGTCCGACCGCGCTTTCAAGCCAGATACGACCGCCATGCAGTTCGATCAAACCGCGCGCAATGTGTAATCCCAGGCCGGTGCCGGCTTCGCTCGTCAGATACGCGCTTTCGGCGCGGAAAAAGCGATTGAACAGTCTCAGTTGATCGTTGGCCGAAATTCCCACCCCAGTGTCGCTAACGGCTAACAGCGCAAACCCAGGCTCGGCCGCCAACGCCAGGTTAATGCTGATATGACCTCCGCGTGCCGTGTACTTGCAGGCATTGTCAAGCAGATTGCCGATGATCTGAAGGGTCCGCATGCGGTCGCACAAAACCGGCGGTAGATCAGGCGCGATGGTCATCTCGATGACCTGCTCTTTGGCCTCGAGCTGGGGCATCATTTCGGTGACGACTTTCTGAACCAGCAGCGGCAGCGCAGAGGGAACCAGGATCAACTCCACCCGGCCGGCCTCCAGGCGCGTCGCATCGAGCAAGTTGCTGGTGATCGAAATGAGGTGTTTCACGCTGCTTTCAATAATATGAAGGGCTTCTTCCTGAGCCTGAGATAGAGCGCCGAACATGCCCTCCAGGAGCATCTCCAGATAACCGTTGATTGACGTGAGCGGCGAGCGCAGTTCGTGCGCCGCAATCGAAACGAACATGGATTTCATCTCATCCATGCGTTTCAACTCCGCGTTGAAGCTGGCCAGGTGCTGGTTTTGGCGCAGCAGCTGATCGCGCAGCAGGCGCAGCTCATTTCGTTGTTGAACCAGGTGCTGACCCGTTTCGCCCACAGACGTATTGTCTTCCAAGAGGTGCACCAGGCCGTTGATTTGGCCGGCGGCGTCACGGTGCGGCAGATTGATCAAGTTGAGATAAAGGGTCCTTTCCTCACCGTCACGGTTTAGCCACGACAGTTCGAAGCGCGGTTGGCGCCCGGCCAGGATATTGTCCATCTCTTGCTCGCTGCCGATCAACTCCGGCACCAGGTCGTACACGGACAATCCGACACAGTCCTTGTCTGCACATCCAAACAGAGACAACTCACCGCCCAACCGCACGACGCGCAGAGCCGCATCGCTCATGGCATAGGCCAGGCGGCGCTCTTGAAACAACAAATGTGCGATGCTAATATCGAGTTCGTTGTTGATCATGTTGCTGGCGCCTACGCGAGCATGGCGCGACCCAGGTGGCGAAAAACGGATTCAACCTCTACGCCGCTGCGGGCGCTGGTCAGATACCACGGAAAATGGTTTTCGTTTGCCAGGGCTTCGATCTGCGATGGCTGCAACAGGCGTTGGTCGAGCAAGTCGCACTTGTTTCCAGCAATCACAATGGGCGTAGATGGGCTGACGGAGGCAAGGTCTCGCAGATAGACATGGAGGCTGTCAAGCGTGGACGGCCGGGTCAAATCGCAAACAAAAATGGCTCCGGCTGTGCCGCGCAGATAGCTGGCCCGCACGCGGTCGAATTCCTCACTGCCCGCCAGATCCCAGAGCATCATGGTCATTTCGATCATCTCCTCCTGGCGCGGAATCACGACCGTCTTACGGCTTACTTTGACGCCGACAGTGCTCAAATAGCGATCATCGAACAGATCATACACAAAACGGCGCACCAGGCTCGTTTTGCCCACGCCAAAATCACCCAGAAGGCAGACTTTCTTGCTCACGACGTTCATGATGGCAATCCTTGGCGCTCAAGCCAATTCAGAGGGGGCAACGTCAATCCAGGGGATTCTGCCGGCGCCTGGCGAGACATGGGTGGCTGCACACCGCTCGGCTCGTCGAGCGCCAGAAAACCAGCAAACACCCAGCCAGGGAGGCCGCTGCTCGAACAACAGATATAGTACCAGGTATTTGTTTCGTTGCGTTTCAGGATCTCGACACGCTGACCACGACTAATACTGCCGATGACTGCATAGTTCGGACCTGGACCTCGACGCACGTTCTGCAGCGCCACCGTTGATCGCGCAAACACCTGCGGCGTCGGCGTTGTTGTGGGCGTGGCAGTCGTCGTGGGGGTCACGGTGGCTGTGGGAACAGCGGTCGGGGTTAGCGACGGGGTGGCTGTCGGGGGCAAGGGAGGCGTCACCTCGATGTAGATCACCGTCGGTTTCGATAGATTGTTTGCCCACTGGGCTACGGCTCGCGCCGCCGCACAGGTCAAGACCAGGCACAGGCCCACCGCGACAAGGGCGCCGATTAGGATACGCTTCTGGCCGCTCGTCAAACCCCGTGACGGGGTTGGCGTTGGCGCGTCCGGGGTGAAGAGCGACCGCAGGGGAGTCTCCACCGGGGCCAGCGGCGAGGCATCGCCATCGTAATCGCGCAACACTTCTTCGTACTGATTCTGAATGTCAATCAGCAGGCTGCGCATCTGGGCGCGAAAGCCTGGCGGCTCAATGCCATCTACGACGACCGCCAGATAAACATGCTGCACGGCTTCGATCACAATCCGACGATCGCCGTACTGAATCTCGTCCAGTTCTCTATCGTTGACCGCGCCAAAAGCGTCCTGCGCAAAATCGCGGATGGCGGTCAGCATACCGCTGATGACGTCAGAATCGCGCAGCTCAGCGGGTTGAGGCGATGCATACCAGAGCAGCAGGCCCGTCGGTCGCTGGATCAAGAAAATCTCGGCGACAGTAAATGGCAATGCCTGGCGCAGCACCATTTCACCGTCGGACACGCCGCCCAGGCGGGCGCGTACGCGCCCCAACACCGCGCTGGGGGTCAGCGACGTGCGCATCTGGGCGTCCACACTGCGCGCCAGGTCGCGGATCGCTTCACTGACCGCGCGCACCACGACCTGGCCCATGATCGGATAGAGGGCCTCGATCATTTCGGCGCGTGCGTCGCGAATCTTCTGTCGCAGAACATCACCCAATACCGGCATCAGAAGCGCAATGAGCGCCTCCTTGTCGGTGACTTGCCGCTCCAGATCGGCGACCTGTTTGGCTAGATCATCGCTTCGCTCACGTTCGGCGCGCAGCAAAATCTCGCGCAGATCATCGGCCGAGGTGTCTGGCGACGCCGGCTGGTCAAGCGGCAGCCCGCCCGAGAGGCCCGTGTGACCCTGCTCAGACGAGAAGGCCATCGCCGGCAAGACTCACAAGGTTGCCATTACTCACTGGGAACCAGGCCGTGCAGAAGTTCGGCCAGAGACCCGCCAGTCTTCAGGTGCGTGCCGAGGTTGACAAACAACTCGCCCAATGCGGCGCGATCCGCCTTCTCGAACGACAGGGCCTGAGCGGTTTGGCGCAGCTCGGTGCGCACGTCCTCATCGCCCTGGCGCAGATCGCGGCGGACGGCCTGGATGCGCTTGTTTTGCTCACCATCCTGGTCGGCCAACTGCTCGGTCAGGCGGTCAATTTCCTGCTGCAATCGCTCGGCATCACGCTGCAAGGCCTGAAAACGCTGCTCGTAGTCACGAATCTGGGGACCAAAGATGATGTCGCGAATGCGATCCACTTCTTGGGGAGTGCTGGCGGCGGATGGCTGGACTGGCTTCTGGGTCATGAGATTCTCCTCAGACAAAAATGATGATGGGCCATCAAGATGACCGCTACGATGACGCGAATGCACAGGTTGGTTGCTGTGGAAAGCTGTAGCCTTGCCCGCGTTCAGTCACGATGTAAACCGGTTTCGTAGGGAGCGCTTCAATCTTCTGGCGGAGACGATAAACATGCACCCGCAAGGTATCTTCAAAAACCTCATCAAGCGGCCACAGGCGGCGCAACATGAAATCAGTCGAGACCGTATGGCCGGCGTTGCGCATCAAAATGAAGAGTATCTTGGCCTCTGTGGGAGTCAGGGCCACGACCTGGCCCTGTACGATCGCCTGTTGGTGCGCAAAATCAACCGCCAGGCGCTCATCAATTTGAATGACCGGGTCGAGCGCGTAGGCAAAATCGCCGATACGGCGTAACACCCGTTCAACGCGGGCGACCAGTTCGCGCGGGCTAAATGGCTTGGTGACATAGTCTTCAGCGAAATGCTGAATTCCGCGGATAACGGTTTCTTCTTCATCAACCGCCGTCAACAGAATGACGGGCAGATCGCTGAACTGCTGCACTGTTTTGCAGAATTCAAACCCATTCATGCCCGGCATGTTAATGTCCACGATCGCCAGGTGAGGCAAGCCAATCTGGGCGATGACATTGAGCGCGGCTTGCCCGGACGGCGCCGTCACCACGTCATAGCCAACATACTCCAAACGATCCTTGACCAGGCGCACAATGGCTGGATCATCGTCAACCACGAGGATACGTCGGGTGCGGTCTAGTGAGCGCTCTTCGATACTCATGTTGATGTGTCACCCCAGTCCTCGGCTGCGCGGATGAAAGGGAGCCGAGTCCGGCCAAGATCAAGAAAACTGGTCAGAAGCGTACCAAAGCATGACCCCAATCAGTGGTCTTATGAAGGGGGAACTACATGACGATAGCCAAGCCTATCTGCCGTGTTGAGTCAGCAAACGACTACCGTCATTTTAACATGCGAGCGTTATTTGAGCAACTCATTATGGCGTTACGGGTGCATGCCCTATACCTGGAACTCACCGTTCTTGTAGAAAAGGTCGCCGTCTACCCAAATCTCGCTCTCCTGGCGCATGTCACAGATGAAATCCCAATGAATGGCCGAGACATTGCGACTGCCGACCTCTGGGAAGCCGCGACCAACGGCCATGTGCATGGTGCCGCCGATTTTTTCATCGTAGAGGATGCTCTTGGTGAAGCGTTGGATGCGGTAGTTGGTGCCGATGGCCCATTCGCCCAAGAAGCGCGCCCCGGCATCGGCGTCGAGCTGGCTGAGCAGGTAGGCTTCGTTCTTGCGCGCGGTGGCCTTGACGATCTTGCCTTGCTCAAAGTAGAACTCCACCCCTTCGACCTCACGTCCCTCACGGATGGCCGGATAGGTGAAGCGCACCCAACCGTTGACCGAATCCTCGACCGGGCTGGTGAAGATCTCGCCGGCTGGCATGTTATGCCGGCCATAGTCGTTGATGAAGTTGCGGCCCGCAATCGAAAGAGTCATCTCCGCGTTAGCGCCTTTGATGACCATCTGCTGGCGGCCCTGCATCCATTCAACCCACCGCTGCTGGCGATCGTGCACCTCACGCCAGGCCTGCACCGGGTCGGGCTGATCAGCAAAGGTGGTGCTGTAGACAAAATCCTCATAGTCGCCCAGGCTCATATCAGCCTCTTGGGCCAAGGCCGGGCAGGGGTATTGGGTGCCAACCCAGCGCAGCGCGCCTTCAGCCGAACGCTGCATGTAGGTCCCCATCAGATCACGCCGCGCCTGCTGATGCAGCTGCTGGCGCTGCGGGTCAACCCCGCTCAAGGCGCGTGTGTTGTCGGTGGCGTTGAGGACAATGAGGGCGTCGGCCTCTTCCAGGGACATCCGTTCCAGCGGCGAAATCCATTGCAGCTGCGCATCGTTGGCCTCGCGCAGCATGATCTCGCCCAATTGGCTGTCGCTCAGGACAACCGTTGGGTTGCCCCCGGCGCGCAAGATGCGCCGCGTCACCTCGTGCAACAGCGGCAACGCCAACACATGGCTGCGGACAACCACCCAATCGCCAGGCTGGACAGCAATCGAGTAATCCACCAGGATCTCAGCTAGTTTTTCGACACGCGGATCTGCCATGATAATTACACTCCTCTATTTTGGTGCTTGTGGGCAAGTCTACACGTGAAAGCGGTTCTGTGTCAAATAAAGAGAGTGGAGTCTGTTCTTCATTCCGGTTAGGGCGTCAGGGCCTCAAAAAATCGTACCGCCAAGGCGCTTGCTTGCTCTTGGCGTCTTGGCGGTAATCCTCAGCACTAATTATGCTTTTGCACGAGGAGCCGGTCTTCGGTCAGAAAACGGGCTGCCCGGCCTACGATCAGATAAAGATGATCTGCGCGCCTTCGGTCATATCCATGAAATCGCTGGCGGTGACGATGTCAATGACGCCATCTACGAAGTCTTCCTTCTTCAGCCCCATCATGTCCACCGACATCTTGCAGGCGTAAAGCTTGGCGCCGCCATCCACAAGCATCTGGAGATATTCGCCCACCGGCGGCGCGCCAACCGCAGCGATCTTCTTCTTCATCAGGCTGGTGGCAAACGCGGTCATGCCAGGCAGCGCGCCCAGGAAGTTGGGGATGCCCAGGTTGCCGGTGTTGAGTCCCATCATGCTCATCTTCATGCTGGTCTTGCCTACTGGCGCCAGTTCCAGATGATCCTGCCGGCTCTTGGTGATCATGTCCATTCCCCAGAAGGTGAAGAAGATGGTGACATCAATGCCGTTGCCCAGCGCGGCCCAGCCCATGACGAGGGCCGGGTAAGCCATGTCCAAATCACCCTTCGAACAAATAAACGCTACTTTGCGCGTTTCATCAGCCATTGTAGATTCTCCTTAATTCGGTATCTTCAGGTTTCAATTCAGTCACCCATGCCCCGCGGTACACGCGTGGGTAAAAACAGGCCATCTGCGGCGATCCGTCTTCATCCGCGGCTTATTTCAAGGTTAAACGCAGCCTTCGGGCTTGCCCAGCCCGGCAATGCGCGCGACCTTCTTGGCCGGGCCTTTGGGAAACAGGGCAAATAGATCCTTGGTGGAGACCCCTGTGCCCGTGGTGATCTGGCGCAGCGTGGGCGACTTACCCGCCAGCTTGGCTGAGCTTTCACGGCAGTAGTCAATCACCTTCCAATGGGCGGCAGTCAGTTCGGGCAGCCCTTCTTCGCCCGCAATCGCCACCGCAATCTCCTTGTTCCATTCGGCAGGGTTGGTCATGAACCCTTCATCGTTGACCTGAACGGTCTTACCAGCAATCGTACGCGTCGCCATACACTCTTCTCCTTAAACTTGTTCGATGCACTTAGTTATGTCTTTAGTTCACGTGCTGTGAGCCGGGGGAGGTCTGCATGCCGAGATTGCGCAGCACGCGCATCGTCAGCGCCAGTCCCCGGCGCACATTCGGATCGCGCATCTGCCCCAACAGCGATCGGTAGGAAATGCTCACCTCGGCCCCGCCCTCACTCTCGATGGCTGTCACCATGTTGCGGGCGAAGTTCATCACTTCGGGTTGCGTCATTTCTTTGACCGTCTGCAGGATGAGCACGACGTTGTTGCCGAGCTGGCGCACATCGTCTTCACCAAAGGACGTCACGATGTTATCCAAAATCTGCCAGCCACCCCTGGCAAAGGCGAAGTAGCCCTTGCGCTCCATCGTCGCCAATTCATTCACCGCCCGGCTGAACGCGGCATCGCTCAGAGGCGCCACCGTCTCGGCCAAATCCATGACGCTTTCGAGCTGGTCGAGCATCTTTTCGATGTTGCGCCCGTTGCGCGCCAGCCGCTTGACCAGGCGCAGCAGATCGTCCAGGCTGACATACTGCTCCACTTCCTCCAACTGCTCAACGGTTAGCCGGTAGGCGTCATTGACAATCGGCGTCAGATCGCGCATCAACTCGGCTCGCGCATCGCGCTCACGCTCTGCGCGTTGGGTCTGTTCCGTGAGATAAGCCACCTGGGTGGTCAACAGGTCCAGCTTTTCGTGCAGTTCAAGCAAAGCCTGATCCATAGCGCCTCCTTACTTGGCCGCACCGTTGCCATTCCACTTGCCGGCCATGCTCATGCGCGCGGGCAGCGGCAAGGGCTGCCCCTTGAGCAGCAGGTTCCAGTACATCCAGCGGAACATGACCTTGCCCCAGTGATTCATCTCCGATTCCTGCAAGAGAGAAAATGGTCCAACGCCAGGCAGCGGATACTTGCCAGGCAGCGGCTCGACATCATAGTTGAAGTCAATCAGCAGCCCCTTGCCAAAGCCGGACTCGATGAAGCAGTTGGCATGGCCGTCGAACGTTGGCAGCAGCTCCAGGCCGTCCACATAGCGCACGAAGTTTTCCGTGAACACATCCACAGCAAAGTGCGCCACGGACCCGGCCTTGGAAGCCGGCGCATTCGTGGCATCGCCCAGGGCGAAAATGTTGGCGTAAGCATCCGCGAGAAACGTGTGCTTGTTGACCGGCACGTAGTTCAGGTCATCCCCCAGGCCAGAGCGAGCTATCACATCGCTGCCCATGTTGAGCGGAACGCTGACCAGCAGGTCATAGCTCACTTCTTGCTCGTCGTAGGAGACGATCTTCTTGGCGTCAGCATCCACATGCTCGATCAAGAAATCAGGCACCACCTTGATGCCCTTCTGCTCCAGGATGTCGCCCAGGTACTTGGACGCCACCGGCTTGGTAAACGCGCCCGGCAGCGGCGTGACCAGGCTCAACTCCACGCGGTCACGCAGATGATGCTCGTGGAAGAACCAATCAGCCAACATGATGAACTCCAGCGGCGCCACCGGGCACTTGATTGGGTTGTCCACGATGTTGAGGACCAGGCGGCCGCCCGGCCAGTTGCGCAGGTAGCGCGCCAGGGCGACGGCGCCATCCACCGTGTAGAAGTCGTGGATAGACTTGTGCCATTCATCCTCGTGCAGGCCTGGCGTCTGCTCCGGGTGAATGTTGGTGCCGGTGGCAATGATCAGAAAGTCGTAGTTCAGATAGCGATTGTCCTTGCTGATGCGCACCCGGTTGTGCTCAGGCTCGATCAGCTCGATGGGCGAGATGATCATCTCCACCTGGCTCGGGATGAAGTCTCGCTTGGGTTTGATCACATCGCTCTTGCTGTACATGCCAAACGGGATGAAGAGAAAGCCCGGCTGATAGTAGTGGGTTTCATTTTGATCTACAATCGTGATCTTCCACTCATCAGGGTCCAGCTCCCGGCTCAGCTTATTGGCGGCCATGGTGCCGGCCGTGCCGGCGCCGAGAATCAGTAGTTTCTTCATAGTTCCACAAATCTCCTCAAGTCACGACAAGGTGGTCAGGGATGCGATGGCCTGCAAACGGCCGGTCAGGGCCTGGCGATCTTCCAAGATATGCGAATACACATCAGCAATCCGCTGCACAAACTCAAGCGCGCGCTCTTGGGCCGCGCGGTCCAGATAATAGACTTCGTTCATATGGGCTTCGATGAAGCCCGGCTCAATATCCAGGCTGGCCGCGAGGGCCTTGACTTCCTGGGACGTTGGCGGCCAGGCGGCGGGAGCGATGCCGCCGATAAAAACCATCCCTTTCAGTTCGTTGCCAGCCCGAATCAGGCCGCGAGCGCACAGGAGGCCCAGTTCACTGGCCGAGAACTTGGGCTGCAGCGTGGGCGCGCCAGCCAGCTGCTGCCAGGTGCGAATACAGTGCGCCACGCCTTCCGGGTCTTGAATGACCGCGCGATAGAGGCCGCACGCGTGGCTGACCTGGGTGACGGGCTGGCCTGCCATATCCGTAATCACCATCATGACACTGAGGGCTTCGGCGAAAGTGTCTTGGATCATCTGCGCGCAGGCCAGGGGCAACAGCTCGGCCAGGCCCGCAGGGTGGTGATCGCGCGCGGATCCTAAGATGGATGGCGGCGGCGCGTGGCTGACCATGGGGGTCATTCGGCCTGATGCTTCGGCCACGGGCGACTTGTGCAGGAGTCTGTCAATATCAGCCTGCGCAAAACGCCACTGCTTGCCGACACGCACCGCGGGGAGTTGCCCGCTTTCGACGAAGCGGTAGATCGTTGTGCGATCTACCTGCAGCATCTCTTGCACCTGCCTGGTTGTCAACATATCGGACATGCACTTGCTCCACATTTCACAATCTAGAGCGAGTATAACGGAGGTGAGTCCTGCTGTATATGACGCAAATCATACGCATCAAAAGTAGATCATAAGTCACTCATAAAGCTATTTTTGATGTATAGGATGTATTCAATGCACCGCTGGGGGCGCAGCCCCGGAGGGGCTTGCACCTCGTAGCCGGATGGCCTTTGGCCTCCGGCGGGGTTGTCGGCCGACTGCGGTGCGCGCAACCAACGCCGCCCGACCGTGAACGGATCGGGCTACAAGGTGGAAGGCCCTATCGGGCCTGACAACGCGGGAGGGGTTTGTATTTCGTGGCGGGCGCATTTCAGTTCTGCTGCGTAGCCCACTTCGGTTGGGCTTTGCAGTGGTTGCAGCGATCGTTCGGCTGAGCTCACGACGAAGCCTCAATCGCTCGACGCCGGACCTGCCCCCAGTTTGAAATGCACCCGCGCGTGGGGGCGCATTGCGTGAATTCGATGGAAATGGTATGCTTCTGATAACCGTTGTGATTGAGGAGGCACCGCATGACCAGCAACTCGTCCCCAGCGCCGGGCGACAACGCCGGCAAGTCCTCACAACCCCTCATACGCCGCTTCGCGCAGATCGGCATCTGGATCGTGGTCTACGCGCTGCTCCTGTTCGGCGCGGCTGGCCGGCTGGATTGGGGCGCAGGCTGGGCCTACATGGCGCTCTACCTGGCCTTCATCGCGCTCAACGGCATCCTCTTGCTACCGAACCGGCGTGAGTTGATCGCAGAGCGCGGCCGCGTGGCGCCGAACACACAGCGCTGGGACCTGGTGCTGGCCGCCCTGTACACCGTGATTGGCCCAGCGATCCTGGTGCTCGGCGGTCTCGATCAACGCTTCGGCTGGAGCGCGCCGTTTGCGCCGGCCACACCGG
Source organism: Candidatus Amarolinea aalborgensis (assembly GCF_900491745.1). Taxonomy (NCBI): domain Bacteria; kingdom Bacillati; phylum Chloroflexota; class Caldilineae; order Caldilineales; family Candidatus Amarolineaceae; genus Candidatus Amarolinea; species Candidatus Amarolinea aalborgensis. The sequence continues at coordinate 13,379 of NZ_UETR01000051.1, forward strand.
TCATCGCAGGCCTCGTGATGGCCCTGGGCTACGGGATTTTTTCCTGGGCCATGGCCTCGAATCCATTCTTCTCCACCGTGGTGCGCATCCAGACCGAGCGGGGGCACACCGTCTTCACCGGCGGGCCGTATCGTTTTGTGCGCCATCCGGGCTACGCCGGCGGCCTCATCTTGACCCTGGGCACCCCGTTTCTGCTCGGTTCATGGCCGGCCCTCATCCCAACCATGGCGCTGGTGGGGATCCTGGTGGTGCGCACAATCCTGGAAGACCGCACGCTGCACCGCGAACTGCCCGGCTACGCCGAGTACGCGAGCCGTGTGCGTTACCGCCTGCTGCCTGGGGTTTGGTGATGGCAGCGCGACAGCGCAGGATCACGCGCCAGGCTACTCCTCCAGGCGCGCCGCGCGGGCATCCTGGCTGGCTGCATGCTGCGCTTCCTGCGCCAGCAGCGCCCGTTTGCGCGCCAGGCCCCAGCGATACCCGCCCAGGTCGCCGTCGGAGCGGATGACGCGGTGGCAGGGGATGACCAGCGCGGCCGGGTTGGCAGCGCAGGCCCGTGCGACGGCGCGCACAGCCGTTGGCTGACCAATCGCCGCGGCCACGTCGCTGTAGGAACGGGTGCTGCCATAGGGAATCGCGCGCAGCGCTTCCCAGACGCGGCGCTGGAACGCCGTCGCGCGTACATCCAGCGGCAGGTCCAGGTGCGCCTGCTGACCGTCCACATAGGCGAGTAAATCGGCAAGCCAGCCGTTCAGCTCCGTCCCTGCACGCTGCAGATCGGCCGCAGGGAACTCTGCGGCCAGCGTCCGCGCCAGTTCTTCCTCCGAATCGCCCAGCCGCACCGCGCAGATGCCTCGCTCCGTGGCTGCCAGCAGCAGCTGGCCTAATCCACACGGCGCCACGGTGTACCCAACCCGAGCCGCGTCGCCGCCGCGGCGGTACTGACCCGGCGTCATGCCGAGCTGATCGGTCGCATCGGTGTACGCCGTACTGCTGGACTGGAAGCCGGCGTTGTAGACGGCTTCGGTCACACTCAAGCCTTCTTTCAACTCCCCTTTGAAGCGCGCCAGGCGCTGTTCGGCCGCGTACTGCCGCGGGCTAACCCCCACGATGCGCTTGAAGGTGCGCTGCAGATGCGCAGGGCTTAGACTGAAGCGATCAGCCAATTCCTGCAGGCTGGGCATACGTTCGTGCGGCTCGGCCAGATAGGCGCACACGTCCTGAATCAGGGAGAGGTTTGGCTCAGCCGGGATCGGGCGATCCGGCTGGCAGCGCCGGCATGGGCGATAACCGGCGGCCTCAGCCGCGGCCGGCGCGGCAAAGAAGATCACGCCATCGCGCCGCGGCCGCCGCGATGGGCACGAGGGCCGGCAATAAACGCCGGTCGAGTGTACTGCGTAAATGAATTGACCGTCGAACTGCGCATCACGCGCCAGCACAGCCTGCCAATAGCGATCTTGATCCATCATTGATTCTCCTGCTCAGATTCCAACACGACTCACTGCGACGCAGTATAGCGGATTCGCGCCGCCCGTGCTATCGGAATCTTGCGCATCAAAGTGGAAAATGATCTGCTTCGCGCAGCCGCTTTCATGCAGCAGGTGTCACAGCAGTGACTCGATCTGCGCCAGCTCCGCTGCGCTGAACGTGAGGTTGTCGAGCGCGGCCACAGCCTCTTCGATCTGGCGAACCTTGCTGGCGCCGATCACGGTGGAGGTCATCTGCGGGTGGCGCAAAACCCAGGCGATCGCCATCTGGGCCATGCTTTGCCCACGCGCCTGGGCCAGGTCGTTCAGCCGGCGCACCGTCGCCACGCGCGCCTCGCTGACGGTGTCGCCCCAATGGAACTCGCCGCGGAGTTTGTCTGCACGCGAACCTTCGGGAATGTCCCGCAGATACTTATCCGTCAGAATGCCTTGATCGAGCGGCGAGAACGCGATGCAGCCGACGCCTTCGTCCGCCAACACGTCCAGCAGCCCCTCCTCGATCCAGCGGTCGAACATGTTGTAGCGCGGCTGGTGAATCAGGCAGGGCGTGCCCAGGCTGCGCAGGATGCTGGTTGCCTGGCGGGTCTGCTCGGGGCTGTAGGTGGAGATGCCAGCATAGAGCGCGCGACCGCTGCGTACGATGAAATCGAGCGCGCCCAGGGTTTCCTCCAGGGGCGTGTTCGGATCCGGCCGGTGGCTGTAGAAGATGTCCACGTAATCCAGACCCATGCGCTTGAGGCTCTGGTCCAGGCTGGCCACCAGGTACTTGCGCGAACCCCACTCGCCGTAAGGCCCCGGCCACATGAGATAGCCGGCCTTGCTGGAGATGACCAGCTCATCGCGATAGGCAGCCAGGTCTTGCGCCAGAATGCGGCCAAAGGTCTCCTCGGCCGAACCGGGGGGCGGGCCGTAGTTGTTGGCTAGATCGAAGTGGGTGATGCCCAGGTCGAAGGCGCGGTGGATCATCGCGCGCGCGTTTTCCAGCGAGTCAACGCCGCCGAAATTGTACCAAAGGCCCAGCGAAATCGCGGGCAGCAGCAGACCGCTGCGGCCGCAGCGGCGATACGTCATCGAGTCATAGCGGGTGCTAGCAGGTAGGTAGGTTATCATTTGTTTTCGTGCCTTTCAGATGATTAGATATGCTGCATGACAGACTCAAGGTAGGCGTCGACGCGCGACGCCAGCAGCTCTGGGCTGAGAAGATCGAGCCCGAAATCCTGCCAGGGTGGGTAGAAAAGAGGCTCCGGCAGGCACATATCCAGCAGGGAGTCGAGATCCCAATACGGATCGTAGGCAAAACCAGGGTCTGCTGTGCGGTATGCCGCCAGAAACTGGTCCGCAGCCGCGGGGCCGTACATCGCGGCCAGGTTAATTCGACAGTGCGCCACATCCACGCCCGCCGGGCCTTGACAGGCGTTGATCCAGTCAACCACGCCGCTGACCTCGCCGCCCTGCCACAACACATTCGTCGGGTGATAGTCGCGATGGATGAAGACCGGGGGCGCCGCTGGTTCAGGGCCGCAGACCTGTTCGATGGCTCGTTCCCAGGCGCCGGGAATCGTCGTCCACGGGGGCGGGGCCAGCAGCGGCCGGTTGACCCAACTGCGGAAGCGCCAGGCAAAACCGCGGCCGGGATGCTGGTGAATCGAGGCCAGCGCGCGGGCCAGGCCGGCCAGCCAGGCCTGAAAATTCACCGGGGTCAAGTCAATGCGGCCTTCGATGAAGGACATCAAGACCGCGGGCGCGCCGAAGCCCACGTCGTCTGCGGCATAGGCCACGAGCCGAGGTGCGGCCAGGCCTGCCTTCTGCGCTTCGTTCAGCGCCGCGGCCTCGTGCGCGGCCAGGTCAGGCTCGTTGGCCAGCCATGCCGGGTTATCGAGGACACGCAGGACGAACCGCTGAACCTTGTCGCCGCGCCTGCACTGCACCAAAAATAGAGACGAGGAGGTTGCGCCTGGCAGCCGCGCCAGGTCAAGTGCCGAAGGGATGGCGTCCACGGCGCGGGCCAGCCAGGTATAAGCCTCAGGGGCGAACGTCATGCGCTATCTTCGTATTGGGTCAGCCTGCTGTGGCTCAATCGCATGCTCGTTTTCATCTCATGGTGATTCGAACTGATCATAATTGCCGCTGTTGAATTCCACCAACTTGATCCAGTCAATCGCGCCGCTTTCGTTGCAGAAGCGTTCGATGAACTGGTGGGTGAAGCGATTGGTGATTCGGGCCAGTTCTTGCTCGAAAGCCCCTCGAAATGTTTTGACTCGAGTCGCGATCGGCCAAACGATGGTGGCGTACAGGTTCTCGTTGCCACTGATCAGATACCAAAAATCTGAGCCAACAACCTTGAGATAGCCGCGCTGGTCACTGGTCTCCGCTTTGCCATAGCAGATACCGAGAACAGATTGAATCGCGGCCTTGGAATGGATCGCCTGGTTGGTTGCCGCGTGGCGCAAGGCTTGTTCATGAACGCGGTGCCACAAGTCGTTGCCCACGGTGTAGCATGTCCTGATACTGACCACGTATGAGACGCCGTTGTCGGAAAACTCCAGGTCACTATCCGGAACGACCGATCGCCGTCCATCACACGTTCTGCTGGCCACAAAAACGGCCAGATCTACTAGCAATTCGGCGAACATCTCCTGTTCGTGTGCCGCTTGTGCGGCGTCAAGCCCTGCGGTTATGACGTGTCCCGCCTGACTAGACGGTCCGGCCACTAAAAAGTAGGGGTTTGGTGCCAGCAACGTGTCAAAATTCAGGCTCTTGAGCATCTCAATCCGGCGCTGGTTCCAGCCGGCGAAGCGTTGTTCAACGAAGGCTTGGACGTCGTTGATGTCTAGTGGTTTCACAAGGGCTCCTCTGCCGCCGCTTCTTCTGCTTAGTTCGCCTGGCTATCAGGCTTGCCGGATTCCCGTGCTTCCCGTTCCTGTCGCAGAGCGCTGCCCACTTCTTCGATGACAGCAAGCAACTGATCGAATGTCCCTGCGCCACCAATTGCATCCCAGAATTCCTCGCCCATCAGAATTTCATCCTGCATGTCCATGATTTTCTTGGTCATGCCGTGTTTGTAGTTTGCCCGCGTCGAATAGGGGTTGTATGGGAAAGCGAGGTAGGCCTGTGGGTTGTCCTGAGAGCGCAATGCTAAGAATGTTAGCATCTTCTGTTTTGTTTGGGCGCCGATATCCAGGTTTGGCTTTGATGTCTTGATCTCAACGAAGAGTGGGCCTGTGCCGAAATCGCCGATGAAAAGATCCGCAATGACTCGCACTTGTACCATCTCCTGGTCGCTATCATCATCGACACGCAGGACTTCGGCCAGTTCGGCCGCGTGATTGGGGCGGCGCTGACCTGACCGCAGTTCGCGCACGATTCTCGAAATCGCGTCCGTCGCAGACTTTCTGAGAAGGCCCTCAATCTCGTGCTCCACAGCCACTTGCTGGTAATGCTCGCTCGCAATGCATTTGGCCAGCCGAGGGAATAGTAACATTCCCATCTTCGTCACGGCGGAACGCTCTCGCTTGGCTGCGATCAAGCCTGCATCGTCCAGGAATAGTTTATGAAATGGGTAGGCCCGTTTGAGTTCTTCGATTTCTTTTACGTCATACTGCTTGAATGACTGCTGTGCAAAAATCCTAAGCAGGTCATAAACCGCCTGGTGCGTGTTCGGATTCATGGATGCCCCCACAGACTCACGGTTTGCGCCACACAAACACCGATTCGTAGAATTCACTCGCTCGTCGCCCGGTACGGCGGTTCACATGGCGCTTGAGCACGGCCTCGACTTCAACCTCACACAGCCTGGCGATTTCGTCATAAAGCCCGAATTTGTCGCCGGCCACCACGATCAAGATACCGCCTGCCGGCATAGCTCCACAGGCGCGGCGGAAAACCTCCGCAATGGACTCCTGGTAGGTGCGTTGCGCCTTCTGACTGGAGCCTCGCTTGGCCGCACCAATTTCTGATTCACTCTTATCCTGAAGACGGAGCAGTTCATAGGCGTAGCGATGCTGTTCGTGATAATCAATCAAGCCGACATACGGTGGGCTGGTAATGACACCATCTATAGGAGGAATATCGGCCAACCGGCTATCTTCATGCTTGATGATCACCGTTGCGTTGGTGCGTTGGCCCGCGAATTCCTCTAATCGCGCCATGGTGTCCAGGCTGTAATGCTTCAAAAATTGATAGGCTGTAGTTGTGGGCATACAGGTGCGGCTGTGTTTGTAGCACCAGTACGGTTCGGTTTGTGGCGCCTTCGGAAAATCCAGATCAAAGTGAGTAGTCAACCGCGCTGACCTTGCCGATCGTGAAAGGATGATTTTTAGAATCTCCTGATTCCGATAATTCTGAATCTGGTCACGATACGCCAGTAATTCTTGCAGCGCCTGCGGCGCAAACCACCGTTGCAGATAGTCGCTGTTTGCCGCTGGTCCGTGGCCATTGCCGTTCCCGTTTGTGCTCCATAAAGAAAGCTGAAGGCCACCAGCTTGGGTGGCATGGCGTGCTGCATCCAGAATATCCAAAATTTCTTGGCGTACGGTTTTTAGATCATAGTGTTTGGTTTTTGCCGTCGCTAGGAGCGCATTGAAGGCAGAAACATCGTAACCGATGGCATTGACACCCAACTCATTGGCTTGTACCAACGTGGTGCCTGAGCCTGAAAATGGATCAAGCACCGTCTGTCCTGGGCTAAAATACTTCCTAAGAAACACTTCGACCAGTTGAGGGATAAATTTGCCAAGATAGGGATGCAGGCGATGAACATGACGGGTACGCAATTTTTCAGGTAGATCACGCTCCCGCCAATTCAGATTCAACTCGCTCAACGGCGTATCCGGTGTCACACTGCTCGGTATCGTCGGTTCATCGGTGGTGGCATAAAACACGACTCGTTGTTCTTCGTTAGTCAGCGGCAGCATAATTCCA
>NZ_UETR01000050.1:0-20749 GCF_900491745.1 Candidatus Amarolinea aalborgensis
GGACGCACACCGCGGGCGATGTTCGTCTCCAGCCAAGCCCCGTTGACAGGGCGCTGCGGCGCGATTCACCGCCGGGCGGCCGTCGCCGGGCGGATGAAGTCCTCCGGCTACGAAACGGCGCCCGGTGAACCGGGCTGGCGTACTGTCCAGCATCAAGCCCCGTTGACGGGGCGCTGCTGTGTAGCCGGGCGAGGGCGCACTTCAATGTCGCCGAATGAATTCGGGGCAAAGGGGCGTTCCGCCGCAAGGTCGGCCTGGCGCCGACCGGCATTGCATCCACGGGCGCGCTACTCGCAGAAGCGACCAATTTCCACATCGCCCAGGGCCTGACGCAGCGCTTCGGAGCTGAGGATCACTGTTACCCCGCGCTCGCCGGAGCCAATGGAGACTTCGTCCGGCGCAAACACGTTCTCGTCCGCCAGGATCGGCAGAGGGGTCGCGAGGCCAAACGGCGACACCGCGCCAATCTGGTAGCCGGTGACGGCCAGCACTTCGTCGGGCGTCGCCATGGTGACGCGCGACACGCCCAGGTGACGGCGCAGCGTGGGCCAGGAGATCTGCGCTGGCCCGGCCACCAGCACCATCCGGTAGTTGCCCTCGCCGAGCCGAAAGAGGATGCTGCGCACGACCTGTTCTGGCTGTTGACCGCGCTCGGCGGCCGCCTGCTCCAATGAATGTACTGGCCCTGGATGGCGAAACACGCGGTGCGGAATGTTCAGCGCCGTCAAGGCGGCTGAGACTGGAGGCAACTGGCTCATGCCAACTCGCCGCGCAGCCGCGCCAACTCGGCGCGCAGAGCCTGCACTTCGGCTTCGGCCAATTGGCGGGCTTCATCATCACTGAGCAGGCGCTGACCAGTGGCCACGTTGTAGAACTGCAACCGGCGCTGCTCATCCAAAGCCAGGCGCAAGCCCAGCCGCGGGCTGATGAACTCTGGCGGCTCGCCTTCGCCGAGCAAGAAGGCCAGATCGCCCACGCGCACTTCTTCGTTCACGGGCTGCATGGGGATGAAGCCGCCGCCAGCCAGTTGAAAAGCTGCCAACGGCGGTTCCAGGTAATCGCCGGTTGGATCGTACAGGTAGTATTCCTCCACGCCCAACTGCGCATAGAGGCGCATCTTGCCGCCGAGATCGTCGCGCTGAGTGGTCTTGGACGAAATCTCGAAGACCACCTGCGGCGCCTGGCCTTCCTCCCACAGCTTGTAGTTTGGCCGGTAGCGCGACTCCACACCCCACACGACAAAGCAGTCGGGAGCCACCGATTTGCGCGGGTTTCCCTGCTCGTAATAGATGAGCAGGTTGCCGCTGACATACACGCGCTGACCCGCCAAGAAGCGCTGCAGCAAATGGATGATCCAGATCATGATTTCGCGGTGCAGGTCGGTTTCCGCCATCGGTTTGCCGTCGCTTTCTGGGTAAAATATCTGATCTGCCGCCTTCGTCGGCGGCTCACGTTGCATGATCGTCATGGTATTACCTCACGCGCCACAGGGGCTGGTTGTACACCGATTGTAGCACAAGGAAAGGCGTTCAGGCGAGCAACGACACCGGCGCATGGGTGAGCGACAGGGCGTTGTCCACCGCAGCCAGTGTGCCCTGCATGGAGTAGGCGCTGGCCCAGGTGATGCGCACCTTCGCCAACTGGCCGCGCCAGTTGCCTGCATCCTCAAAGAAAACCAGCTTGTTCTGGCGCGAGCGGCCGCGCCATTTACCTTTGTGCTGATCCTCCACGAGCACCTCGACCGTTTCACCGAGCAGCGAGCGGTTCTTTTCGGCCTGAATGCGCTCTTGCAGGTCTTCCAATGCGTGCAGGCGGCGGTGCTTTTCCGCGTCAGGCACATCGTCGGCCATGCGCCGGGCGCTGACGGTGCCGGGGCGCGGGGAATAGCGCGCCAGGTGCGCCTTATCGAGCTTCAATTCTGCCAAAAGATCGTAGGTGTCCTGGAACTGCGCCTCGCTTTCGCCGGCGAAGCCGACGATCACGTCGGTGTGAATCGCGGCGTGGGGGATGCGCGCACGGATGCGGTGGATGAGCGCGCGATACTCAGCCACGCTGTAGCCCCGCTTCATGGCCGTCAGCACTTCATCATTGCCGGCCTGGCAGGGCACCTCGATGTGCTCCATTACCTTCGGCAGGTCACGCACCGCGTCGAGAATGCGATCGCTCATGTAATTCGGATGGCTGGTAAGAAAACGAATGCGCTGCAAGCCCTCAACCTGGTGCACTGCGTAGAGGAGGTCGGCCAGGTCAGGTGCATGGCCTGAGGAACGCATGTCGTAGCCATAGCGATCTACAATCTGCCCGAGCAGCGTCACTTCGCGCACGCCCTGGGCCACCAGGCTGCGCACCTCGTCCACGATCTCATGGATGGGCCGGCTGCGCTCAATGCCGCGGCGGAAAGGGATGATGCAGAAGGTGCAGGCGTGCGAACAGCCATACACGATCGGCACATGGGCCGCAATCGGCGCCTCGCCGTGCGACGAAATGTGCTTCACGCTCTGCCAACGTGGGGCAGCCTCATCTTCATCCTGCACATGGTAGCGGCGGGCCAATTGCCCGGCTTCTATGGAGGCTAATTCTTCGGTCAGCCGCAGATTGCGGAGATGATCCACCAACGGCTGCGGATCCGAGGGTGCGAGCAGGACATCCACATGCGGAAAACGTTTGAGCAGTTCCGGCGCGGGCTTGACGCCGACCAGGCAGCCCATCAGGGCGATGGTGGTGCCTGGGCGGTTCTTCTTCAGCGGCTTCCAGGCCCACAATTTGCCGACCGCCTTCTCTTCCGCGCTGTCCCGCACGACGCAGGTGTTGATGACGAGAACATCCGCGTTCTCTTCTTGATCGGTAGGTGCATAGCCCAGGCGATCAAGCTCGGCGGCGACATGACCGCTGTCGGCCACGTTCATCTGGCAGCCGAACGTGTGAATGTGGTACGTTTTGGACATTGGTTCCTCCCATGGTGACCGGCGTGCAACCGGGCAGGGAAATGCGCGGTCGAACCGACCGCGGGGAGTGAAGATTGTAGCAGGCCGCGCCGCTTTATCAAAATAGCTGCGCAAGCGCGCCTTCTCGTCAGCGACACGGGGGACGCGCCGCTGCGCCGACGACAGGTCAGACCTGGTCTATTGACGGGTAATTGCAGTCTGGTACGCCGCGGCGACTTCGTTTGCCTGCGCCGCGCAGAAATTCAGATCCCGCAGCAGCCCATCCTGGAGGTTATAGATCCAGCCATGGACAGTCAGCGATTGTCCCCGCTGCCAGCAGTCGCGGACAATTGTGGTCTGGCAAACATTGAGCGCCTGCTCGATCACATTCAACTCGCATAAGCGCGCCCAGCGGCTGCTTTCTTGGGCGATGGCGGTCAACTGCGTTTCGTGCTTCTCGACCACATCGCGAACATGACGCAGCCAGTGGTCAACCAAACCCACGCGCTGATTCCTCAGGGCCGCGTGCACGCCCCCGCATCCATAATGGCCACACACGATGACATGTTTGACCTTGAGCGCGTCAACCGCATATTGCATCACCGACAGGCAGTTCAAATCCGTGTGGACGACGAGATTCGCCACATTCCGGTGCACGAACAACTCCCCCGGCAAGAGGCCAACTATTTGGCTTGCTGGCACACGGCTGTCGGAACAACCGATCCACAGATAGGCAGGCGACTGCTGATGAGACAGATTCTCGAAGAATTGTGCGTCATGGGCGCGGATGTTTGCGGACCAAGCTCTATTCTGATCAAAGAGACGCTGTACGGCTTCCATCTACCTCTATTGTCCTCTCTGGCGGCGTCAACTCGACAACCGCCGGCAGCGGTTTGCTCATGGCTACCTCAGCCATCTTCAGGTTGCAAGACGATATGTTATACACGATTTGCTTGCGGGCGTCAAACCACGACTCCATCGCGCCCCGCCCAAGTTCGTTCCTAGGAGCGTTGGCGCGCCGGAATTGTATACGAGGAGGAACTGCGTAGTCAAGCTCTCAAATCCGTTTGACAACTTGGCTTGTCTATGATATAAACGACATCCCGTTTCAAAAACACTTAAGCGCACGTTTATCTCCTCATTATCTCAGAAGCCGCTTGGTGCTCTCGTCTTTGCACTCATTCACGTTTCCCCCTTCTCTTGTGACGCGAATCTGGAGACAAGGAGCCAATCTCTATGAACAACAAATGGGTTGCTCGAATCGTCCGGACAAGCCTGGTTGGCGTTACCCTCTTGGTGATAGGCCTACTGGTTTTCCAGCAGCGGTTGGGCGCCGAGGCCGCCGCGGCGACGCGGGTCGAACAGGCCTGGAACAACATCCGCCTCAGCGCCAGCTATGCCTTCTCGGGCGACACTGTGATCAAAACCATCCCCTTGCCCACGCTAGGCAATATCGGCCGCTTCAGCAAGACCGAAAGCCTCTATCTGGAAGGAACCAACGACCTGCGCGACAACAACTTGCAGTTGGCGCTGTGGGGCGGCGCAGTCAGCGCGGCCGACCGTAATGCAGCCTACCAGATGCAGATCAAGGATGGCAAAAGTCAGACGCGGGCCTCAGATGGCGAATGGAGAGCGAGCGACTCGAACGACATTGCGTTTGCGCCCGAAGGGAATTTCCTGGCCTTCCTCGATTTTGCCAAAGACATCGTCTATGTCGGCGACGAAAGTGTTGGTCGGCAGCAGGTCGCCAGGTACAGCTTTGCGATTGACGGCCGGGCCTATGCCGACCGCATGCGCCAAATCACGCAAGCGCGGTTGGTGGCCGCAGGGACGCTGCCGCGCGAAGTCACTGTGCAGGCGCCCGCGCATCTGGCGCAGATGACAGGTCAGGGCGAGCTGTGGGTGGATGCCCGCGGCCTCCCGCTGCGCGAGATCATCCGCCTGCAAATCCCAGCCGCCGCCGGCGCAGATTACCGCACCGAGGCCGAGCTGACCATCCATTTCACCAACATCGAAGGCGTGCCGGCGGCGGGCGGCTGGGGGCAGGCCGTGGCCAAGGCGGGCCTGGCGCTCAAGCGGCTCAATCTGCCGTCGCCGGCGCAAGCGACCGGCAACCTGGGGCTGATGGCGGCCACCCTGCTGCTGGCGCTGCTGGTGGCGCGTCCCAAGCGGCGCACCCTGGTGGCGGTGCATGTGGCGGTGGTGGCGATCTTGATCGTGGGTCCGCTGGCGCGGACCGGCGTGGTGAGCGCGCAGAGCGACAGGCTTGCCGCGTACCAGGCGCAGGTCAAGCAGACCGCGGCCCAGGCGGCCGATGCAAGCGCGGCCAGCGTCTCCCAGGCAAACGTCCCGCAGCCTTTGGTCCCGCTGGAGTCGTTGGACTTACGCAGCAGCAATAGCAGCGCAGATTCGGACAACGACGGCCTGACCGATGAGATCGAAGATCGCATCGGCACCAGCCCGCTCAACAGCGACACTGACTTCGACGGCATCAGCGACTACGATGAAGTCACCGGCTTTGTGGTCGGCGGCCAGCGCTGGTACGGCAACCCAATGTGGCCCGATACCAACAAAGACGGCATCATTGACAGCCTGGAATGGAACCTCACGACGCCTGACCGCGACGGCGACGGCACGCCCGATCTGTACGACTTCGATGACGACGGCGACGGCGTGCCCGACGACAGCGACATCTCTCGCCTGACCGCCAGCAAGGACAACGCCGGCAATCTGGTCGCGTTCAACCAGGCCAATCCCCTCAATCTGACCATCAACGGTCTTCAAGCGAATCGCTACACCTACGTCAGTATGCAACTGCGTCCCACCCAAGCGGACCACCTGTGGTACGCCTTCAACGTCCTGAACTGGCCCAAGGATGAAAAAGGCAACATGCAGGACTGGGACAACAAGACGCTGTTCGATTACTGTGTCGCCACGGGCGGCAGCAACTGCAACATGACGCCCGACGCCAACGGCGATATCAAGCTGGTGCCGATGCTGGAAGTGCAGCTCAACGACCTGAGCAGCCTGCCGCGTACGACGGGCGGCGCGCTGGACACGCAGCTACTGGCGAAATACAACATCAGCGTCCAGCCGGCTGGCAACGGTGGCTACTACGTGTATGCGCCGCTCAACCTGGTCGAAGACAAGGCCACCGGGCAAAAGGTCGCGTTTAGCGCGCAGCTGCTCTACCAGACCGGCGCAACCTGGCAGCCGCAGCAGGTGCGCCTGAGTTGGGGTGTTCAGGTGCTCAATGAGCAGTACGCCAGTCCAGACGCGTACGCCGCGGTCATGAACAAGATCGCGGGCAATAAGCTGACCATCCTGCACGCGTATTACGACGATTTCTATTTGACCGGCCTCAACGTCCGTGAGGATCGCGGCGTCGAGATGGCGATCGTCTACGAAGACCCGGCCACCGATCCCGATGTGGCCGAGGACGACGCGCTTGTGCAGATGATGAGCGGCTTGGACCGCAGCTACCTGGTCAACCGCGACTGCGATCTGACCGACAACCAGGGCTACTGCATCGGCGACGGTCAGCGCGACATCACCATCCCCATAATCAAGCAGCGCTGGGACCGGCTGAGCAACAGCGGCGCCACATTAGGGCAGCGTTGGGGCATCGCGCAGAACCGGCTGCGCGTGGAAACGCACAGCTTCGCGCACGAAGACGAGGCGACGATGATAGCCGGCGGGCAGTTCGCCCCGGCGATCCTCAACAGCCATTTCAGCGGCACGGCCGCCACCAAGCCATCGCTGCTGTTCGTGCGCGAAGCGCGCTTCCGCGCCAGCAACATAGACATGCGCGCGGGCAGCAACAGCAACATCGCCTGGAGCGGTCGAAATGTCCAGGTCAATCTGGCCGATGTTCCCGAAATGATCACTGGCGGCTACACGTTGGCTCCCTACCGCTACGTCAACAATGGCTGGGCGCGCCAGACCCCACAGGAATATCTGGCGGAACTTGAAAACCGCTACCCGCTCACCGACAGCAACCCTGGATCCCCGTCGGCCGTGCCATTGGCAGAGCAGTCCGCAGTCGTCATTGTCACGATGAATGGGACCAGCAGTTCGGAGCAAGTGCTGTCGCAGAGCGGCCCCACTGGGCTTGGCTCGGCGCTGACCTCGAACGGCGCTATCCGCATGCAGGCCGCCGACATCAGGGATGAGGATCTGCGCCGCATCTATGAGCAGGCGCTGGCGTCGGCTGGCCGAGCCGTGCCTTACCTGGCAATGCAAACGTTGTTGAAGAGCACCGGCTTGACCGACGCCGCGTGGCGGAAATTGAGCGCCTCGATTCTGAACACGGTCCAAATTGTCAATAACTTTGGGTACTCCGCAGGGCAAGCACAACAGTTGAAGCTCAAGCTCGAGACGCAACGCGCATTTTCGCAGATCTCCGTCAGGGAGACGGCCCGTTACCGGCAGGCCTTGGTTGGTCCGATGCTGGTCTTTACCGCGCTCGGCTTTGCCTTGACCAATGTCAAGGGCGGTCAGACGGCCGGCCAGATCATGCTGTCCTCACTGACCGCGATCAACAACACGATTGAGGCCGTGGCGCAATACCGAACTGTCATGGCCACCGTTAGATCGTTGCCTTATAGCGATAGCATTCGAGGCATCGAATCGTTCGTGTTGGGCTTCCGCCACTCCTTCAGTTCGAGCGTAGCCAAGGCTGGCGCAGTCGGCGCGGCCATTGGAGGCATCGCCACATGGGCGTTCTTCTTTGCGGCCTGGGGCAAGGGCGGCCTCTCCACCGACAGCGTGGAGTTCAATAATCTGCTGGCGGGCGCGATCGCCGCCACGCTGGTGATCGTCGTGACCTTCCTCCTGTCGCTCACGGTCGTCGGCGCTATTGTGCTTGCCGTCGCTGCGATTTTTGACCTGATCGCATTGATCATTTGCAAGGCGGGCGTCAAGGCGGCGTGCAGCCTGGGCATCACGGAGGCGATCACCAAGCTGATCACCGAATGGATCTATACTGGCGGGGTCATGATTGATACCAAGGCCGATCCGTCCATTACCAACATCGAAGATGCCCAACTGCGCCTGACCAGCCCGGAGCGCGGGTTGGTGGTTGGCAACGGCGTGCGCTTTGTCGTTGATCTGTGGACCTATGTGCGCCACGCCGCGCCGGAACCGGGCGTTGTCTACCATTACCCCGAGTTCTTCACCGCCGAAGATCTACGCTCCACCACCGTCAGTTACGCGCTCGAGAACGTCGAGCGCAAGTTGAAGCCCGAACTGAACCAGACCAGTTGGGCAGATGTGATCGGCTACGGTTGGGTGGAGGCCGAAGTGCCGTCGCCCGTCGTCGGCTGGCTCGTGCCAACGACCAAGAGCAAGAATCTCTACCAGGGCGCGCGCAACGACCGCCTGGTCTCCGGCCTCTATCCGTTCAACAGCGCCAAGATCAACCAGATCTTCCCGCTTTACCTCAACACTGGCCTGGCCCTGCCGCGTTACGACTGCTGGTTCCAGGTCTGCACGCACAAGTCGGCCAAATCGTCCATCAGCACCGACCTGGGCAAGCAGTTCATTCTCGACATTCTGCCCGCCACGCTGGACGAGTTCGTCAACTGGAGCCAACTTGGGCCGCAGGCTGACCGCGACGGCGACGGCGTGTCGGTCCAGATTGACCCCAACGACGCCAAATGGGACACGGACGGCGATGGCCTGCCGGATGGCGTGGAGATGAAAAAGGGCTTCAATCCGCGCGTCGCAGATGCCGACGGCGACGGCTTGAACGATGCGTTGGAATTGCGTTACGGGACCAACGCCGTCGCTGCTGACACCGACAGCGATGGCATCTCCGATTTCGACGAGATCTATGGGTACATGCTGACGTTCAACGCCCGCAGTGTGCTCGTGACGAGCGACCCCACGCTGCGTGACAGCGACATGGACGGGATCAGCGACGGCGCCGAGCGCCGTCTGAATGGCATTGACCCGGTGCGCTACCCCTTCCATCCGCGGGTCTTCAACGAGCCGCCGGTTCGCATTTACAGCCAGATGGCCGATCTTGACCGCGTGTTGGCCATCGGCGCGACCACCACCGTGACCACGACGGTCTTCAACGGCACGGCCGTTGAAAACGCCCTGGCGGCGAGCGGCCATTTCAGCGTCACCCTGCCGGCCCTGCTGGGCGGCGCCAGCCAGACCCGCAACTTCACCCTGTTGCCCACCGTCAGCAGCAGCATCGTGCTGCCTGCCACAGCCGGCGGCGCGACCAGCAGCCTGGTTGCCATCAACAGTCGCGCCGCAGCGGACCTGATCCCGGTGGGCAGTGCGCCATCGGGGCCGCCCGACGACATCATCCTCGACAACCCGCTGCCGGTGACCATTGACGCCGACCCGCCGAACGCGCCGGAGCTGACGCTGGGCCAATTCGTTCAGCCTGGCAACACAGTCATCATCGGCGGCGTAGCCAGCGACCCGACTTCCTACGTAGATCGGGTGGAGGTCAGCGTCAACGGTGGGCCGTTCGCGCTGGCGACCGGAACTTCATTGTGGGCCTTCCCCGTGGACATTCCCAACCAGCCCAGCGGCGCGGTGCCCATTGTGGTGCGCGCAACGGACGCGGTCGGCTATACCAATTCGGCCAACTTCTCCCTGACCATTGACAGCGTCTCCCCCAACGTAACGCTTGACCTGGCCGCCGGCGGCCTGCGCCAGGTGCGGCGCAACGCGGCAGGAGCCTGGACGCTGCGGCTCAGCGGCGCAGTCACGGATGCGCTGGCCGGCGTTGAGTCGCTCACCTTCCAGGTTGGGACCAGCGCTAATGTGGTGATCACGCCGACGGGCGTCCTGACGACCGGCATCGCGACCGACGGCAGTTGGCTGCTGGACTATCCGTTCAGCGATCCGGCCTTCAATCTCGATCCGCGGCCCTCCGGCCCCATCACCCTCACGGTCACGGCCCGCGACATGGCCCTACCGGACGGCAACCCGACGACCCAGGTCATTCCCTTTGTCATTGACATGACGCCGCCCACCGTCAAACTGCTCTCCCACCAGAACGAACGCCTGCTGACCGACGGCGCGGTGATCACCGGCACGGTGAGCGACGCGTATGCGACCGTCGCCAGCGTGGAGTACGCGTTCGTGGATGCCGCCACGGCGTTGACCGCGGGGAGCGCCTTGCTCAACCTGCCGCTCAACGACCTGCCGGGGACTGTGCTTTTCAACAATCAAGGCGCCGATCCGGTGCGCATCTACTGCCTGGACGAAAGCTGTCCCACCAGCGGAGAAGACGGCGAAGACGGCACAGCCGCGCGCTTCGACGGTGTGAACGACCTGCTGCGCACCTTTGAGCCGTTGAACCTGCCGGAGAGCGGCCTGACGACCTCGCTCTGGTTCCGCACGACCTGCGCCAACTGCGGCTTGTTCAGCGTGACCCAGGGCGCGTATCCCGCGGTCACCCAACATGACCGCGACCTGTTCCTGGACGCCGGCAAAGTGTGTTCCTCCATCCTGATCGGCGGCGCGAACACCCGAGAAGTGCGCTGCACCGTGGCCGACGCCTACGCCGACGGCCAGTGGCACCAGGTAGTTCACAGTCTGGGCGCAGGCGGCAACGCGCTTTACCTGGACGGCAAGCTGGCGGTCAGCAGCCCCACCAGTGCCTCCACTTTCAGCGCCCAGAACGGCGCACTCGTCGGCTACACCGCGGCCGCGGCCGCGCCGTTCTTCAACGGTCGGCTGGACAATGTGGTCATCTACGACGGCGCACTCTCCGCCTCGGCTGTGGCCGCCCTCTATCGCCAGTGGCGCCCGGCGGCGCTCACCAACGGCGGCAGCCAGTGGTCCTTCGCCGTCCCCGCCGGCATCGAAGGCTATTACCAGATTGACATGCGCGCCGCCGACAGCCTGGGCAACCGCGTCGAAAGCCGCGGCGACTGGCCCCAGTTCCGCGGCCCCGTGGACACCAAATTCCCCTCCTTCGACGTGGCGGCCAGCTATCGCGGCAGCGGCAGCGCGGCGCAGACCGTCTACAGCGCCAACGTGCGCGACTATAATCTGACCACGGAGAACTACAACTTCGTCTGCCCTCTGGCCAACGACCAGCTGCGCTTCAACACCGACGCCCAGGACCTGGGGCTGAGCAACCAGCCCAGCGACCAGCTCGCCGGCATCGTCGCGCAATGCAACGCGGCCGGCTTCCAGACCAGCCTGGTGGCGGCCAGCGCCTGCGATACGGTCGGCCACTGCGGCGCGGCCGTGCCGCCCCAAACGGTGGCCTACATGGGCACCACCAACAACCGCGTCCAGCCAGTTGGCAGCCTGCCCAACGCCATCGAGCGCGCCAACCTGAGCGACCCCGGCCAGCGGGCGCGCCTGATCGAAAGGCCAGGCAAGGTCATCCTCGACATCGCCGTGGACGAGGGCCACGGCAAGCTCTACTGGGCCGAGATGCTGCAGGGCGACTACGCCCAGCCAGCCGGCGTGTGGCGCGCCGACCTGGATGGCAGCAATCCACAACAACTGGTCAGCGGCCTGACCGCCTATGGCGCAGAGGCCCTGCAGATCGCCCTGGACCCGGTCGGCAACAAGCTCTACTGGACCAAGGGCCATGAGCTGTGGTGGGCGAACCTGAACGGCAGCCTGCCCCAGGTCATATACAGCATTCCGCCCGACCCGCGCTATGTCGGCAGCGGGCTGCAGTTGATGCAGATTGGCGATGTGGTCGTGGACCAGGCGAATGACCGCCTCTACTTCAGCGAGCGCCGCCAGCGCGGCGACCTGGCTGGCTACAACGCCGGCATCCGCAACTTCGGCCGCACCGACAAGCACACACTGATTGTTCAGACCAACCTGAACGGCGCAAACCCAACCTTCTTTGCTGGCGCCGGCCCGAGCTGCACCTACGCCAACTTCTACCAGAACCTGGGGACCGGCGTTGGCCCCGGGGCGGATCCAACTTTCTGTTTGACCTCCGGCGCGGACGGCTTCGACGTCGAAGCGTTAGCCCTCAGCAACGGCACGCTCTACTGGAGCGCGATTGACAACAACGGCGTCAGCGCCGGCGTCTACGGCCGCACGCCCGGCCAGCCCATCTTCACGGTGGCGCCGCTGGACATGCCGGGCAACGCCAACGGCCTGCGCACCACGCCGCTGCCCCAACTGCACGTGGATGACGCCTCGTCCGGCGTCTTCGCCATGCTGGGCACAGACATCGTGCGCGGCGAGGCTGGCGGCGAGTTCACCGTCTTCACCAGCTTTGTGGACAACACACCGCCTGCGCCCGGTAACACCCGGCGCAGCAGCAGCACCCTCTCGGCCATGACGGTCGTCAAGACCAGCCAGGACACGCAGACCGACACCGATCTGGCCGTCGGCATCACGTCGCCGGCGCTGGTCATCGTCAACGGCCAGACCGCACGCTATGACATCACGCTGCGCAACGAGGCGGCGCTGGCGGCCGCGGACACGGTCCTGACGCTGACGCTGCCAGACGGCGCCAGCTATGCCGGCGCCAGCCGCGCCTGCGTGGATGGCGGCGCGACGGTGACCTGCAACTTCGGCCGCTTCCCGGCCCTGGCGCAGCAAAGCGTGGCGATCAGCATGACCATCGCCACGAGCACGGTGCGCGATCTGACGGCAACCGTTAGTGTCGCTTCCAGCACGGCCGAGCGCACGCCGGCGAACAACGTCGCCAGCCACAGCCGCATCACGGCCGCGCCCACGCTGGCCGCGCTGCCTGGCATCCCGTACATCTACTACGGCGAGGCGACCCGCCTGACCCGTGTGCCGTTGTTTGGCGCGTACACGGCCGAGCCGCTCTTCATGGACCCGCCCATCAGCGGCGAGGTGCTGGCCTCCGACCCAGCCCGCAACAAGCTCTTCATCGTCACGGCGATGGACAAGCTCATCGCCGTCAACCCGGACGGCAGCGGCCGGGTGGAATTGGCCGACACCAATGCGGTCGGGCTGTCCACCGACGGCCGCAACCGGGTGGCCGTAGACGACGCCACCGGCCGCGTCTACTGGTCAGAGATCAAGACGCTCTACCTGACCGACATCAAGAGTGCGAACCCGGACGGCAGCGACGTGCAGACTGTGGTCAGCAACGTGCGCAACCAGCGCGGGCTGCTGGTGGACCCGGTGCGCCGCAAGCTGCTGTGGGTGGGCGCGGACACCTGGCTGCGCCAGGAGCTGATCTTGAGCAGCAGCCTGGACGGCAGCGGCGTGGAGATGGTCTATGCCGCGCCCGAAGGCGCGCAGATTCGCGAGTTGGCCCTCAACCCGTACAGCCAGAAGCTCTACTGGCTCGACCCGACGATCGGGGGCGGTTCACTCCTATGGGCCGACGCCGACGGCAACCGTGTGGCAACCCTGGCCACTGGACTCGGCAGCGTCGCGCGCGGCCTGATCGTGCGGCCCTTCGAAGATGCGCTCTACTACGTCAGCGACGTCAGCCTGACGCGCGCACGGCTGGATGGCAGCAACGCGGAAAACCTGGCCGACCTGAGCCAACGGGCCTACACCGGATTGATGCTGCCGGTCAACGCGGTCAGCTTCTCGCCGACCTACATCGTCCGGCCGGCCGGCAACCTGGCGTTCGTAATTGCGGCGCCCTTTGGCGCGCCGCCGTGCGTCCTGAACGACAGCTTCGAGCCGAATAACAGCGCGGCCGCCGCGCGCGCCATCACGGTGGGCAGCGCCAACGGCGCGCTCTGCACCACCGACGCCGCGCTCCCCCAGGACATTGATTACTTCAAGATCACCGTGCCGGACGGCAAGCAGCTTGACCTGAACCTGGGCAACCTGCCGGCCGATTACGGGCTGTACGTGCAGCGCGCCGGGCTGACTCTGGCCACCAGCCTGAACCCCGGCCTGGCAAACGAGACGATTGCCCTGCCCAACTATGACGGCGACGGCGAATACATCATCGTCGTCTTCACCAGCGCGCCGGTCAACAACCCGTCGCCCTACACGCTGGCCGTGGGCCTGAGCGACGCGCCGCCGTCCACCAATTTCTCGAACGCCCAGTGTCTGTCGGTGGATCCGCTGGACGCGCCCGGCCTGGCCGGCAACCAGTTCCAGAACCAGGCGACGCCGCTCACGGTCGGCAGCCCGGCCACCGGCGCGCTGTGCTACCGGGACGACGTTGACTTCTACGCGTTCAATGCGGTGGCCGGCCAGCGGTTGAACCTCGACCTGCCGGTGCGCCCGGCCGACTACGAGCTGCACGTCTACCGGCCCAACGGCACCTTCTTCAACGCCTATAGCGCGGGCGGCGTGTGGCGCTACCCGGCGCAGGTGACCGTTGACGCCACCGGCGCATGGGCCGTCGCCGTTCGCACGCCCAACCTGACGCCGACCATGAGCACCTACCAACTGCTGGTCACTGATGGCACGTGCAGCGCCAACGACAGTTGGGAGCCAAACAACACGACGGCCCAGGCGGCGGCGCTCGGCGCACCCGGCCGCGTCAACGCCACGTTGTGCTCGGCCAACGACGTGGACGCCTACAGCTTCAGCGCCGCGGCCGGCCAGCGGCTAACCGTCAACTACCCGGCCAACGCAGCCGGCGCAACGCTGCGCCTGCTCGACGCCAACGAGACGGAGCTGGGCCGCGTCCAGCCCGGCGCGCAGGGCAACTTCACCCTGACGGCCGGCGGAACCTACAGTCTGGTCGCCGCCAACAACAGCCTGGCCGGCAGCGACGCGCCCTACATGTTCCAGTGGCTGCTGGATGCGCCGCAGACCGCGCCGGATCAGCAGGTCGTTTACTATAGCAATGGGCTGCTGGGCCAGCTCTTCCGCGTGGCGCTCAGCCCTGATCACACGACGGAGCCGCTCTTCCTGGCCCCAGCGCAGAACTCCAGCGGCCCGGCCATCGCCGCCGACCCCGTGCGCAGCCTGCTCTACAGCTACGACCCGTTGATCGGCGGCGACGGCGCCATCATGCGCAGCAACACCCTGCCCTTCGACGGCAGCGGCTTCGCGACGGTCGTGCCCGCGCCCAACCCCGACGGCGTGGCGAATCCGCCGGTGGCGATTGCTGTGGATGAGCAGAGCGGCCGCATCTACTGGGTGCAGCCGCAGGGCGGCAGCGCCAGCCTCGGCAGCACGATCCGCAGCGCCAACGGCGACGGCACGGACAACGTGCAGGTCGTCGGCAGCGGCATCGCCCGCACCAGCCTGGTGGTAGACTCAGTGCGCGGCCTGCTCTACTGGACCGAGAACGACGCGATCAAGCGCAGCAAGCTTGACGGCGCCGACATAACCGAAATCCGCGCCGCGGTCGGCGGCCAGACGCCCACGGATCTGGCGCTGGATCCCTTTGCCCAACGGCTTTACTGGCTCGACACGGGCCGCTCGGCCATCGTGCGCGTCAGCGCCGACGGCAGCGGCGAAACGCTGCTGGTCACGGGCCTGGCTGGCGGCGCGCGCGGCGTCGCCGTGCTGCCGCTGCAGAACGCGCTGTTCTACAGCAGCGGCGGCGTCATGCGGCGAGCCGCGCTCGACGGCAGCAATCCGGTGACAATCGCGACGCTGTCAGGCGCCTACGCCGGACCGAGCAACCTCAATCCCAATGTCTTCCCGCAGGTGATCATCGAGCCGCCGCAGTCGCCGCTGACCATCGGCAGCGGGACGCCGCTGATCAGCCCCTGCGCGCTGGCCGACAGCTACGAGCCGAATAACGACATCCCCGGCGCCACGCTGCTGACGGTCGCCCCGCAGACGGAGGTGCGCGGCGCGCTGTGCAACAGCGTGCTCAACCAGCCGGCCGACCTGGACTACTACCGCGTGACGGTCGCTGACCGCAAGACGCTCAGCGCGGCGCTCAGCGAGCTGCCCGCCAACTACCGCGTCATCATCCAGTCGCCCGCGGGCGTTACCCTGGCCTTCAGCGACAACGACGGCCTGGCCGACGAGTTCGCCGAGGTCAGCAACACCAGCGGCGCGACGGGCGATTTCATCGTCCTGGTGATGGGCTACGGCTTCCAAAACACCAATCAGTACAAGCTGACGCTGGCGCTGGGCGATGTGCCGCCGCCGCCCGACCCGGACAACGACGAGTGCGGCTTCGTGGACATCTACGACGCGCCGGGGGTGGGCAATGGTACGCTTGCCACGGCAACGGATCTCACCCTGAACGCGTCCATAGCGGCCGCGCTGTGTTACAGCAACGACGTGGACATGTACGCCTTCAACGGCCTTAACGGCCAGACGCTGACCTTCGACCTGCCGATCCGGCCGGCCGATTACACGCTGACGCTCTACAATCCCAACGGCGATGCCTGGGCGACGCCAACCTATGGCGGCAGCGTCACGCTCGACGCCAGCGGCCGCTGGACGGTGGCCGTCTCCCAGCCCGCTCTGACCCCGACCGTCCAGCAGTATCAGCTGCTGGTGACAGACCAGAACTGCGTGGCCAGCGACGCCAACGAACCGAACAACAGCGCCGCCTTCGCCACGCCGCTAAGCAACGGCAGCCGCGTGCGCGCCACCCTGTGCAGCGCGGCTGACGTGGACTTGTATTCGGTCAGCGCGACCGCCGGCCAGGAGCTTACGCTCAACTACCCGGCCAACGCGACCGGCGCAGTCGCGCGTGTCGCGCCGGCGGGCGGCGGCGGCGACCTGGGTCAGGTGACGGCCGGCGGCCAGGGCGTCTTCACGATCCCCGCCAGCGGCGACTACCGCGTCGTCGTTGAAAACAATGCGCTGGCCGGCGCGGCCGCGCCCTACCAGTTCGAGCTGCTGCTGGGCAACCCCACGCCGCCGCCCAGCGGTTCGCCTTACATCTACTACAGCCGCGCCAGCGACCTGATCCGCGTCGGCGACGCCGGCGCCCCGGTCGAGCCGCTCCTGCTGCCCGACGGCTTCGTGGGCGGCCCGGTGATCGCCTCGGACACCGTGCGCGGCAAGCTGTACATCCTCGACAACTTCGAGCGCGTTGTGCAGGTCAACCCGGACGGCAGCAGCCCGCAGGTGGTGGTGGCCGACACCGGCCCCGGCGTGCTGCGCTTCACCGAATCGCTGGCCGTGGACGAGCGCAGCGGCCGCATCTACTGGGCGCAGGCGACCTTCGGCGTCGTCAGCGACATCAAGAGCGCGGCCGGCGACGGATCGGACGTGCAGACGGTGGTGACCGACGTCGCGGCCGACCACGGCATGGCGGTTGACCCGGTGGGCGGCCGACTCTACTGGGCGCAGACCTCGCTCTACAACGGCGCGGTCGTTGACCACATCCGCCGCAGCAACCTGGACGGCACGGGCGTAGAGGTAGTCTACGCCGCGCCGGAAGGCCGTCAGATTCGCGAGCTGACCGTGGATCCCTTCGCCCAGATGCTATACTGGCGCGACCCCACGCAGAGCCTGCTGCTGCGCGCGGCGGCCGATGGCAGCGGGAGCCCGGCCACGGTCGCCACGGTCAGCAGCGCGCGCGGCTTCGTCGTCCGGCCGCTGCTTGGCGAGCTGTACTACACGGCGGGCAGCCAACTGATGCGCGCCGCGCTGGACGGCAGCGGTCCGGCCGCGCTGGCCACGCTGGATGGGGCCTATAACGGCGTCAGCAACCTGAACCCCGGCGCCTTCTATCCGACGATCATCAGCCCGCCCGGCTCCAACCTGGCGCTGAGTTACAGCGCGCCCTTCGCGCAGCCGTGCAGCGCCGTGGACGGCTACGAGCCGAATAACACCCTGGCGACCGCAGCCGGGATCACGCCCGGGACGCTGACTGCGGCGCTTTGCTCGCCCGACCTGGTCACCATTGACGACTACGACTACTACCAATTGACCGTGGCCGACGGCAAGCAGATCACAGTCACGCTGACCGACCTGCCGCAGGACTACAGCCTGGTGCTGTTCGCGGGCGGGGTCGGCGTGGGCTGGAGCTACGAGCCGGGCACGGCCGATGAGGTGCTGACTCACGTCAATCGCACAGGAAGTCCGGTCGTCTACGCCATCATGGTGGGCCGCTTCCCCGACTTCTACGACAGCCGCCTGCCCTACACCCTGAATGTGGCCGTCGCCGACGCGCCGCCGCCTCCCCCGCCGCCGCCGCCGCCGGCCGATGGCTGCGCCTCGGTTGACCCTTACGACGCGCCTGGCGTGCTGGGCAATCAGACCCGTGACACGGCCACCAGCATCAGCTTCAACCAGACGATCACGGCCGCGCTCTGCTACAACAACGACAAGGACTATTACGCCTTCAATGGCGTGGTCGGCCAGAACGTCCGCATCGAGATGCCCGTGCGCCCAGCCGATTACTACATCTCCGTGTTCAACCCGGACGGCCAGTACGTCACCGGCATCTTCCCTGGTTCGTGGCTGCAATACGGCGACCAGTTCACCATCAACACGGCCGGCCGCTGGACGCTGGGGGTTTGGCATCCAAACCTGACGCCGACCACCGACCAGTACCAGCTGCGGCTAGGCGTCAATACAACGTGCAGCGGTCTTGACCCGTATGAGCCGAACAACGAAGAGTACAATCCGCGCGTCATCCTGACTCGCACGTTGACCCTGCGCACCATGCTGTGCGAAACCACCGACCAGGATTGGTTCGCCTTCCCCATGACGGTGGGCGATCGCATCCGCATCACGCCGCGTATCCTGACCAACGGCGTGAACAGCAACAGCGAGACCGTCAACATGAACATCGCCATCTCACCGCCGGGCTTCGGCTTCGGCGAGATTCGCGAGCCGTTCGAGACCATTGCCCGCAGCAACGGCGATTTTCGTATGGGCATCTACACGCAGCCGCGGGTGACCGAGAACCTGGCTTACGAGGTTGACGTCGAGATCATCCCGCCCCCGCCACCGCCGCCGGTGCCCAACAACTGGACCTGCACGGTTTATCCGAGCAGCGACGTGCCGCAGCCGATAGACGACCTGGCGACCATGGCCTCGACGGTCAACGTGCCAGCCACCGGCGCCGTGACGCGCGTCAGCCTGCGCGATATCACCTTCGATCACGGCGGGCTGTTTGACCTGACCTTTGGCCTGGCTGCGCCCGATGGCACGCAGGCGGAGTTGTTCGCCTTCAACGACTACGGCTACTACACCTGGTGCGGCGGCAGCAACTGCCAGTTGTCGCTGGACGACTGGGCCATCGAAGGGCTGGCCCCGCCCCCGTTCCCGAACGACGGCGGCGCCTTCCGGCCCAGCCGCAGCAGCTTTGCCCCGTTCAACGGCAAGCCCAGCAACGGCGTGTGGACGTTCTATATCACCGACGACGGGTTGACCGATCCGGGCGGCGAGGGCGGCGACACCACGGGCGACCTGTTCAGTTGGGGCCTTGAGGTGTGCGTTGACAACGGCCTGCCGCCCGATCCCACACCCACGCCGACGCCCACGCCGACCCCAGCTCCGCTGCCGGATGACGGCGCGCCCCCAGGGGCCACCGCGCCGCCGGTCGTCATTCCGACGCCCACGCCGCCTGCGTGCACGCCGACGCCTGACGCGTTCGAGGACGACGACACCTATCAGACGGCCGCGGCGTTCGACACCGCGGTGAGCAGCAGCGCCGGCCATAACTTCGACAGCCCGTCCGACGCCGACTGGCAGCAGATCACCCTGCTGGCCGGGCTGCAATACACACTGACCGCGACCACGGCCAACCCGGCGCAGGCTGTGTCGCTGGCGCTGTATCAGCCCAACGGCACGACCTTCATCAAGACGCAAGCCGGCCAACTCACCTACGAGCCGGCTGCCACCGGCAGCTACTATGTGCGCGCGACATCCGCCTCTGGCCTGGCGGTCAACCTGTGCGAAAGCGGCTACAGCCTGGTGTTGACCAGGCGCAACCCCAACGCCGCGCCTGTGCCGGTGCCTCCCGGCCCACCGCTGCCGCCCGGTCACGCGGCGCCGCCGCGCAGCGCGGGCGTGTTGGCGCCGGCCGACGGCGCGGTGAAGACGCAGCTGCAGCCGATTCTGATTGAAATCGGTCTGAACGCCGAAGACACGGTCCAGAGCGCCGCGCTGTTCGTCAACGGCGTGCAGGTTGCCAGCTATCCGACCCTGCGCGCGTCGCCGCTGGGCGATTTTCCGCAGAAACGCCAAGACGATTACGACCTGCTCTGGACACCGGAGTGGACGCCCCCACAGGCCGGCGCTTACGATCTGACGGTGGTGATTACCGACAGCGCCAACCTGACGGCTACGAGCCAGATCAATAAGATCTATGTGGATCTGGCTGATCCTTCCGTGAGCATTGCGGCCGAGACGATCACGATGGCGAAACTAAGAAGCGACGGCGCGTACGTGCTCATCGGCACAGCCGCTGACGACAGCCAGGTAGATAAGGTGGAAGTGCGGCTGGACGGCGGCCCGTGGCAAGAGGCGGTGCTTGACGGCAGCGCCTGGTCCTTGGCCCTGGCGCCCCTGGCCCAGGCCAACCCAGACGGCGGCACGCTGGCCATCGAGGCGCGGGCCACCGATAAGGCCAGCCGCACGGCGACCGCGGCGGCCAATGTCCTGCTGGATGTGATTCCGCCGGCGATCTTCACCAGCACAACCAGCCTGACCAGCGGCGCGATCATCTCGCCCAGCCAGGTCATCAACGACCTGAGCGTGCGGCTGACCTGGCCGGCCATCAGCGGCGCATCCAGCGTCTACGCCGGCTGGACGACCGCGCCCACGGCGACACTGGGCGCGCTGACCTTCTACAACAGCCCGGCGGCCGGCGCCCATGACCAGACCATGCCCGAAGCCGGCGCCATGTTTGCCCATGTGGTGGCCGTGGATGCGAACGGCAACCAGAGGGCCAACAGCAGCGGACCTTACTACTTCGATGGGCCGCAGACGCCTGACCTGGTGGCCGACGTGAGCATCCAGAACTGGGTGAACAGCGGCGGCAAACAGGTGGG
>NZ_UETR01000049.1:0-21635 GCF_900491745.1 Candidatus Amarolinea aalborgensis
CTGTGGCGCGGCAACCACGTCGCGATCAAACAACTGGTCGAGGATTTTGCCAGCTATCTCTATTTGCCGCGCTTGCAGTCGCCGGCAGTCCTGGCCGAGGCGATTCGGAGCGGCCTGGGGCTGCTGCTGTGGCATTACGAGTCCTTCGCCTATGCCGAGAGCTACGATGAGGCGGCAGGGCGCTACCGCGGCCTGCGCTGCGGACAGCCTGTCATAGTAGCGGCTGAAAATCCGGTAGGACTCCTCGTGCGGTCGGAAGTCGCCCGGCGCCAGCAGGAGGCCGATACGGCGCTGATACCCCCAATCATCGGCCCGGGGCCAACGCCGCCGGGACCAGAGCCAACGCCACCGGGGCCGACGCCGCCAGGGCCGACGCCACCCATACCTCCACCCAAGCCCAAGCGCTTCCATGGTACCGTTGTACTCGATGCTGCACGCGTGGGCCGCGACGCCGGCCGTATTGGCGACGAGGTGATCGCCCATCTGGTGGGCCTGGTGGGCGCCAACGTCAAGGTGACGATCGAGATCGAGGCCGAAGTCCCTGGCGGTTTCCCCGACCACGTAGTGCGGAACGTCACCGAGAACAGTCGTACGCTCAAGTTCAGCGATCAGGGCTTCGAGACGGAGTAGCGTTTGTCCCTGTGACGCGGAGGCCTGGACAGGATTATTGCCCTGCCGTGCGCAACCCAATCGGCGCAGAGAGCCAGCTATCCTGTCAATCCTGTGAATCCTGTCAATAAAAAACCCGACCTCTCGGAGAAGTCGGGTTTTTTGGTGCGTTGTCCTGCCCGCGACTACATATGAATCGCGGCGCCGAAGACGCCGTGCGCGGCTTCCATCAGCACTTCGGAGAGCGTCGGATGTGCGTGCACGCTGCGCGCGATCTCGTCCGGGGTCAGTTCCCAGGTCTTGGCCAGCACCAGCTCCGGCAGCAGTTCGGTGACTTCAGGCCCCACCAGGTGCGCGCCCAGGATTTCACCGTACTTGGCGTCCGCAATGATCTTGATGAAGCCCTCACGCTCGCCCAGGCCCAGCGCCTTACCATTGGCGATGAAGGGGAACTTGCCGACCTTGATCTCCAGGCCTTTGGCGCGCGCCTGCTTCTCGGTCAGGCCCAGGCTGGCTACCTGCGGATTGCAGTAGGTGCAGCGCGGCATGTCAATGTACTTTTCGTCGGTCAGCGGCATGGTCTCATGCCCGGCGATGTGCTCGGCCGCCACAATGCCCTGCGCCGAACCGACGTGCGCGAGGGCCAGTTTGCCGGTCAGGTCGCCGATGGCATAGATGCCTGGCACATTGGTGCGCAGATACTCATCCACCTCGACGAAACCGCCGCGGTTGGTCTTGACCCCCACCGTTTCCAGGCCGATCCCTTCGCTGTTCGGGCGCACACCGGTCGCCACCAGCACCAGGTCAGCATCGAGGCTCGATTCCGCGCCGCTGTCTACATGCTTGACCTTCACTTGCACGCCGTCAGCCGTGCGCGCCGCGCCCTCGGTGCGCGTGGAGGTCAGGACGTTGACGCCCATCTTCTTGAACGCCTTCGCCACTTCGGCGCTGACCTC
This sequence comes from Candidatus Amarolinea aalborgensis, assembly GCF_900491745.1. Taxonomy (NCBI): domain Bacteria; kingdom Bacillati; phylum Chloroflexota; class Caldilineae; order Caldilineales; family Candidatus Amarolineaceae; genus Candidatus Amarolinea; species Candidatus Amarolinea aalborgensis. The sequence continues at coordinate 1,566 of NZ_UETR01000049.1, forward strand.
GTCATCTTCCAGCGGCAGGACCTGCGGCAGCATCTCGATCACCGTCACCTCCGCGCCGTAGGAGCGCCAGACATAGGCGAATTCCATGCCAATGGGGCCAGCGCCGACAATCAGGGCCTTCTTGGGCGCCTGCTGCTGCACGATGGCCTGGCGGTAGCCCATGATGCGCTCGCCGTCCAGCTCCAGGCCTGGCAGGCCGCGCGCACGCGCGCCAGTCGCCAGGATGATGTGCGCGGCCTTGACAATCTGGCTGCCGCCCTTGTTCAGGGTGACGTCAATTTCGCCCACCGAGCGCAGCACGCCGCGGCCTTCGAAGACATCAATTTTGTTCTTACGCATCAGGCTGCCAATGCCCTTGACCAGGCGATCGGACACCTGGCGGCTGCGCTGATAGGCCACGGTGAAATCGAGGGTCAGGTTCTCGAAGGCAAAGCCAAATTCCTTGCCGCGCTGCAGCGTGTTGACCACTTCCGCGTTCTTCAACAAGGCTTTGGACGGAATGCACCCCCAATTCAGACAGACGCCGCCCAGGGCCTCGGCCTCCACCAGGGCCGTTTTCTGCCCCAACTGCGCGGCCCGAATCGCCGCCACATACCCGCCCGGCCCGCCGCCGAGCACCACGACATCATACGTAATATCAGACATGACTCACTCCGTGTAATAATTCTGAATGTGGAATTATGAATGCTGAATGCTGAATCGTCAGCCCAGGGCTATTCCTCGTTCAGCGTTCCTCGTTCAGCGCTCCTCGTTCAGCATTCCTTGTTCAGCTTTCCTCATTCAGCGTTTCATTCTCGCCGCCACGTCTCCAGGTGTTTGACGACCGCGGCGGCAAAGTGATCGGCCAGGGCGCCATCCAGGGCGCGGTGGTCGAAAGTGAACGAAAGATAGCACATGGGCCGGATGGCGATGGCATCGCCGACGACCACCACCCGCCTCTGAATCGCGCCCACGCCCAGGATGCCCACGTTGGGCTGGTTGATGATGGGCGTCGCGAACAGGCTGCCAGAAACGCCGTGATTCGTAATCGTGAAGGTGCTGCCGGTCAGCTCGTCAGGCGTCAGCTTGCGCGTGCGCGCCCGCTCCGCCAGATCAGCGATCGTGCGCGCGAGGCCCTTGAGGGTCAAATCGTCCGCGTCCTTGACCACCGGCACCAGCAGCCCATCGCCAATATCTACCGCCACCCCGATATGCACGCGCTTCTTCAAGATCAACGCGTCGTCGCTGAAAGAGGCGTTGACCTGTGGATGCGCCTTGAGCGCCGCGACCACGGCCTGCACGAAGTACGGCGTGAAGGTCAGCTTGACGCCCAGCCGCTCATACTCCGCCTTGGCCGCGTCCCGGTGCGCAACGATCTGGCTAAGATCGGCCTCGAACACGGTGGTGACGTGCGGCGCCGTGAACTTGCTGGCGACCATGTGTTTGGCAATGCTGCGCCGCATCGCACTCAGCGGCATGATCTCTTCATCGGCCGCGCCCGCTCCGGCCGCTGCCGTAGGCGCACGCGTGACAACAGGCGCGGCCGCGCTGGGCGGCCTGGGCGCCGGCGGTTCGCTGGCAGCCGTGCTGGCGGCGGGTGCGGACCAGGGCTCGGCCGGCTTGAACAGATCGCCGCTGCCGGGCGTTTCCCAGGGCATGAGCATGGGCGGGGCAGGCGCCGGCTCGGCCATCTCACGCTGCTCAAGATAGGCCAGCACATCCTTCTTCGTCACGCGGCCGCCCAATCCGGTGCCAGGAACCTGCGCCATGTCAATGCCATGCTCGGCGGCCATCTTGGCGACGACCGGCGACAGGCGGCGCGATTCGTCGGCCGCCGCTGGAGGCGCGGCCGCGGCGGCTTGCGCTGGCGGTTGACGAGTAGGCGCGCCTGGCGCGGCGATATCCTCGCCGGGCGCGCCAATGAGAGCAATCAGCGCACCGGCCTTGACGGTCTCGCCGTTGGCCGCGACGATGCTCAGCACCGTGCCGGCCACGGGCGAGGGAATCTCGGTGTCAACCTTGTCGGTCGAGACTTCCAGCAGCACATCGTACTGTTTGACCGTGTCGCCCACCTGCACGCGCCAGCGGCTGACGGTGCCTTCCACGACGCTCTCACCCAACTGCGGCATTAGTATTTTAGTTGCCATCTTTGTTTCTCCCTGCCCCGCTCAGTAGGCTGCCAACTGGCGAATGGCCGCGGCAATTTTGTCCGCATTGGGCATAAAGAAGTCCTGCATCGGATGGCTGAACGGCACGCCGGGCACATCCGGCGCGCACACGCGCGCGATCGGGCCATCCAGGTAGTCGAAGGCTTCTTCGGCGATGATGGCGGCAATCTCGCCGGCCAGGCCGCCGGTTTTGTTGTCCTCGTGCACAATCATCACCTTGCTCGTTTTCTTCACCGAGGCGAGAATCGTCTCTTTGTCGAGTGGGGCGAGGGTGCGCAGGTCAACGACCTCGACATCAATGCCTTCGGGCGCGACCATGTCGGCGGCGCGCAGCGCCTCGTGCAGCATCAGCCCATAGCCGATCACGGTCAAGTCGCGGCCGGGGCGCTTGACATCTGCTTTGCCAATCGGCACCACGTAATCGCTCTCCGGCACCTCGCCTTTGATCAGGCGATAGGCCTTCTTGTGTTCCAGAAAGAGCACCGGGTCGGGCGCGCGCAGGGCCGCGCGCAGCAGGCCCTTCATGTCATAGGGTGTGCTTGGCGCGACGACGTAGAGACCGGGCACGTGGCAGAAAAAAGCCTCGATGGACTGCGAATGATAAAGCCCGCCGCTGATGCCGCCGCCATACGGCGCGCGTATCAACATCGGCACGGCAAATTGACCATTGGAGCGATAACGGAAGCGCGCAGCCTCGCTCACAATCTGATTGAAAGCCGGAAAAATGAAATCGGCAAATTGAATTTCGCAGATAGGCCGCAAGCCATTCAGCGCCATGCCAATACCGACCGCAATGATGGACAGCTCGGAGAGCGGGCTGTCTATCACCCGATCAGGGCCGAACTCATCGAACAGGCCCTGGGTGGCGCGAAAAACGCCGCCGCGTGGGCCAACGTCTTCGCCGGTGATGATGATAGTTGGGTCACGACGCATCTCTTCCGCCATGGTATCGCGGAGGGCTTCAATGTTGGTTTTAATTGCCATGGGTCACCTCACATTTTGCCAAAGACGGGAAAGAGCGCATCTTCTGGTTTGGGGTAGGCCGCGGCCATGGCGTATTCGGTGGCCGCATCTACCTGGGCGCCTACACGCGCGGCGATCTCATCACGCATGGCGGTGGTCAGCACGCCGCGGGCCAGCAAGATCTTTTCAAAGCGCTGGATGGGGTCCTTGTGCTTCCACTCCTCCACCTCTTCACGGCTGCGATAACTGCGGTCGTCATCGTCCGACGAATGGGGCACGGGGCGGTAGGTCTTGGCTTCGAGCAGACTTGGCCCATCGCCGCGGCGCGCACGGGCCACGGCTTCGGCCGAGACATTGTACGCCTCCAACACGTCATTGCCATCGTAAATCACGCCGGGCATACCGTAGGCAGCGCCGCGGTCGGCCACATTCTCCACCGCCATCTGCTTTGACATCGGCACCGAAATAGCGTATTGATTGTTCTGGCACAAGAAAATTACGGCCAGCTTGTGGATGCCGGCCCAATTCAGACCCTCGTGGAAATCACCCTGGCTGGTGCTGCCTTCGCCAAAGGTCGTCACCACCACTTCGTCGAGCTGGCGCAATTTTGCCGCCAGCGCAATGCCCGCGGCTTGGGGAACTTGCGTGGTCACGGGGCTGGAGCCGCTGACGATGCGCAGCTTGCTGTTGCCGAAGTGCGCCGGCATTTGACGACCGCCGCTGCTGGGGTCTTCGGCTTTGCCAAAGAGCGGCAGCATGAGGTCGGTGGGAGTGGCGCCCAACGCCAGATTGAACGCGATGTCCCGATAGTAGGGATGCAGCCAATCATAACCTGGACGCATGGCGAAGGCCATGCCGACCTGGCACGCTTCATGCCCCATGGCGGAGATGTGAAAAGGGACTTTGCCCTGGCGATTCAACACCCACATGCGCTCATCGAGTTTGCGTGAGAGCATCATGTTCTCCAGCATCGCGAGCAGTTGGTCGTTGCTCAAATCACCAGCATAGTCGTGGGTGACAAACTGGTTTGGCCGTAACGCCGACATTGCGGTACCTCCCTCCCTCGTTCGGTGAAAATCGTCGTTGATGCTGCCGCAGCCCTGGGCAGCGTGCACGTCTCCGGTGACGCGCCGGTTGAATTTCCTCACGGCGCCTGTGCATCCCAGCGCAGCCAGCCAGAGAGTATACCACACATCACCGTTTGCGATTGTAATCCCCATTGCCCCTTGCGCAAACCACCATGAGAAACACCAGCCAACGCCAATAGTTTTGCCGCGTCTGCGGCGAAAGACTTCCGAAGTCTCCCAGACTTCGGAAGTCTTTGCGCGCCTCTTGTCCAACGTTTCCCGGCGTGCTATAATGCCGTGTGTGACCACGAATTCGTCTCCTGCGCCGGACCTGTCTCCTGGCGCCGCGCGTATTTTGATGCGCTGCCTGGGCTATCTTCGGCCTTATGCGAAACTAACGGGCGCGGCCTACCTGGTCTTGCTTGTCACCACGGCGCTGACGCTGGCGACGCCTCAGATCATCCGTGTTGCGATTGACCGCGGGGTGCGCGGCGCTGAGCTCGATCTCCTACGCTCCGCTGTCTTTGCCATCCTGGGCCTGACGGTGATCAAGAGTATCCTCGCCTTTCTGACCGGCCGCTGGACCGAGATCGCCTCGCAGGGTGTGGCCTACGATCTGCGCAACGCGCTTTATCAGAAGCTGACGGCTCTTTCTTTCTCCTATCACGACCGCGCCCGGGTAGGGCAGCTCCTCTCGCGCGCCATTCAGGATGTGGATCGTATTCGCTTCGTGACCGGGCGCGCGTTCCTGCGGCTGGCCGAAGGGCTGATCTTGCTGCTCGGCGCGCTCGTTTTCCAGGCCCTGATGAACCCCTACCTCACGTTCCTGGCCCTGTGGACGATGCCGCTCCTCGCCTACTGGGCCATGCGCTTTGGCCGCACCTTTCGACCTGTTTCCCTGGCCGTTCAGCAGCAGTTGGCTGTGCTGACGACCTACCTGGAACAGAACCTGCGCGGCGCGCGTGTGGTGAAAGCCTTCGCGCAGGAGCCGGCCGAAATGGCCCGTTTCGACGTCGAAAACGACCGTTGGTTTGACCTCTCGGCCCAGGCTGCTCGTATGCAGGCGCTGAACATGCCCTTTCTCGATCTGGTCGCCAACCTGGGCACCGTGTTCATCATCTGGTACGGCGGATCACTGGTCATTGGTGGGCGACTGACGCTTGGGGAACTGGTGGCTTTTTCCACCTACATGGGTCTGTTGATCCAGCCGGTGCGCCGCCTTGGCATGATCTTGCCGGCTCTGGTGACCGCGGCCGCCGGCGGTGAACGCATCTTCGAGATTCTTGACGTCCGCTCAGAGGTGACCGACGCGCCGGGCGCGGCGGTTCTCCCGCCTATCCGTGGTCATGTGCGCTTCGAGAACGTCTCCTTCAGCTACTTCGGGCGCCACCAGGTGCTTAACGATGTCTCATTCGAGGCGCGGCCCGGACAAGTCGTTGCTCTGCTTGGCCCCACCGGCTCGGGCAAATCGTCCATCATCAACCTGATCCCCCGTTTCTACGACCCCACGCGCGGACGCATCACCGTGGACGGCCACGACATCCGCGCCGTGCAGCTCAATTCCTTGCGCGATCAGATCGGCATCGTGCTGCAGGAGACGACCCTCTTTGCCGCCACGATGCGAGCGAACATCGCCTTTGGCCGGCCAGACGCCAGTGAGCAGGAGATCATCGCCGCCGCCCGGGCCGCCCAGGCCCATGACTTCATCATGGAAATGCCGCAGGGCTACGATACCATCGTCGGCGAGCGCGGCGCCACCCTATCCGGCGGCCAGAAGCAGCGCGTTGCCATTGCCCGCGCGCTGCTCAAAGACCCGCACATCCTCATCTTCGATGACGCCACGGCCAGTGTGGACTCGGACACCGAACGGCTGATCCAGGTTGCGTTGGCGCGCCTTATGACCGGTCGCACCTCGTTTGTCATTGCCCAGCGCCTGAGCACCATTCGCATGGCAGATCAAATCCTGGTGCTGGACGGCGGACGCATCACGGCGCGCGGCACACATGACGAGCTGCTGCGCACGTCCGAGCTGTATGTGGCGATTTACCAACGCCAGTTCAGACCACAGGAAAGGGCGACCGGTCTTGAAACCGGGGCGGCGGTGATTCCATGAGCTTTTCCATTGGCGCGCCTGGCCCGCGGATGGGGCCTGGCATGGCGCTCGAACGCTTCGGCGAGCGCGCGGAAGGACGCGCCTTCGACCGCCGCGTGGCCCGGCGGCTGCTCGCCTTTTTGCGCCCATTTTGGGCGCAGATGGCGGCCGCGCTGCTGTTGATGCTGGCATCTTCCCTCTTGAGCCTGGCCGCACCCTACCTGGTCAAGACAGCGATTGATGTGAACATGGCCCAGGGCGATCGGGCCGGCCTGGGGCGCACCGCGCTTCTGATCGCGGGGACGTTTGTCGGAGCCTATCTGGCGTCAGCCGGGCAGCGGTGGTTGCTTTCCTGGGCAGGCTTGCGCGTTCTCACCAACCTGCGCCGCGCGCTGTTTAGCCATTTGCAGGCCCTGCCGCTCGGTTATCATGATACGCACATTGTGGGCGTCACTATTTCACGCGTCATGAATGACGTGGGCGTCATCAACGATCTGCTCTCGCAGGGTCTGGTGACTCTCTTAGGCGACAGCGTCCTCCTAGTCGGCATCGTGGCCATCATGGTGTCGCTTAGCCCCCGCCTGGCCCTGTTGGCCTTCAGCGTGCTGCCCATCATGCTGCTCGCAACGCTGCTCTTCACCCGGCGCGCCCAGGTTGCCTTTCGCCAGACGCGCAGCGGCATTGCGGCCGTGGTCGGCGACCTGGCCGAGAATCTGTCTGGCATGCGGGTGATCCAGGCGTTCGCGCAGGAAGGCGCGACCCAGGAACAGTTTGACCAGGTCAACCGCGTCAACCGGGATGCGCACGTGGCGGCTATGTCGCTTTCATTTGTCTTCTTGCCGACTGTGGAGCTGTTGGGCATGCTGGCGACGTGTGTTGTGCTGTTTTTCGGCGGCGCTTTCGTTATCAGCGGCAGCCTGACCCTCGGCGTGGTCGTGGCCTTTCTGGCCTACGTGACCCGTTTCTTTGAGCCGATCCAGGAGTTGAGCCAGCTTTACACCACGATGCAGGCTGCCATGGCGGGCGGCGAACGTGTGCTGGAGATTCTGGACACCGCCCCGCAGGTGGCCGATCGGCCAGACGCCCTGGAGATGCCTGCCATCCGCGGCTTTGTGGAATTCGACCACGTTCACTTTGCCTATCGTGAGGATGTTGAGGTGCTGCACGATATCAGTCTGCGCATCGAAGCGGGGCAGACGGTGGCGTTCGTCGGGCCGACCGGGGCTGGCAAGTCCTCGATTACTAATCTGGTGGCCCGCTTTTACGACGTGACCGCTGGCGCCGTGCGGATTGATGGCCTGAATGTGCGCGACGTGCGTCAGCGTTCCCTGCGCAGCCAGATGGGCCTGGTGCCGCAGGATCCGTTCCTGTTTCCCGGCACGCTGGCCGAAAACATTGCCTTTGGCCGACCTGAGGCGCCGTTGGAAGCGATTCAGGCTGCGGCGGGCCTGGCGCGGATTCATGATTTCATCATGAGCCTGCCGGATGGTTATCAAACCAAGGTTTCCGAGGGGAGCTCCAACCTGTCGCTGGGCCAACGCCAGCTGATTTGCATCGCGCGTGCAGCCCTGGCCGATCCACGCATTCTAATCCTGGACGAAGCCACGGCCAGTGTGGACACGGTGACAGAGGCCTTCATCCAAGACGCGATTGATCGGCTGCTGGCGGGCCGCACTGCCCTGGTGATTGCCCATCGCCTGAGCACGATCCAGCAAGCCGATCTCATCTGCGTGGTGCACGAAGGCCGCATCGTCGAACAAGGGCAGCACGCGGCGCTGCTGGCGCAGGGCGGGTTGTACCGGGAGATGATCGCCCAACAGTTTGTGGCGTAGCGCGCCGGCGTGACCCCGACCCCGCAACACCGGCAGACGCGTCAAACCGGGGGCCAGGGAATGTTGCGGTAGGAAGGGTGTTGTGAGGGAAAGACGGGGTTGGCGAGGAGAGCCTCGGTGCGGCGGCGCAGGGCATTCAGCTCACCGGGACTCATCAACTTGCCCAACTCTGCACTGAGAGGCTCGCCCTTCCGCAATTGGCTCAGCAAATGGCCGCAGTCTGACACGATGGCGGCCGGCAAGGGCTGACCGGCAAAATCCCAAATCACGGTGCGCAGTTTATACTCCGTGTGAAACGTCAGGCCATGGTCAATGGCCCATAGGCGATTGGTGCCCCGGTCGCGCAGCACGTGACCGCCCTTGCGGTCGGCGTTGTTGGTCAAGACATCGAAGGCGGCAATACGCATCAACTGGTCGCCAAACTGGTCATCGCGCAGGTCGAAGTAGGATTCGTTGGGGTCGGCGTCCACGTAGAGCTGCGCCATACCGAGGCCAAAGGGCCCATCACGCAGCACCGTGGGCGGCACTAACCACCAGTCAAGCGCGGCGCTGAGCAGGTACGCCACGTATTCGCGGTAGCACAGGGTGCCGGCGCGGAAATCCCACAGTGGAGCCTCGCCGCGCTGCGGTTTGTAGATCGCCAGGGTGCGGAAGGGCGCCTTTTCAATTTGCACCAAGAAGGTGTAGTTGGATCCCCAGGGAATATCCTGACGCGCGCTGATCGCGCCGTACGCCAGCAGATCCAGCATACCTGGTAAGTCCATGCCCTGGCGCGCGGCGCTGCCTGGCGCGGATGATGTGAATGAATTGTTGTTCGCTGGAAGCGAGATGGCGGCCATTTTCTACCTCAACACCTGCCCGCCGCGGACGCACGTGCGGAGCAGCGTGTAGGCTGAATATTGCTTGTCTATAGCACGTCAGGCCCACGCGACTAAGTGAGCCAACTTCCAGTCATACCACTGATCTTCGGTTGCGTCCACTGGGCATGGATAACCGACTTGAAAATAGGCCGCGGATAAACACGGATCGCACGAATTGCCTGTCTTCATCCACGGTTGTGGGGCGAGCGCATGGACAACCGATTTGACAAAACAACCACGATTGTCTAGACTTTAGCTGCGTCTAAACCTAAAGGGGGGAGCATGCGCAGCGAAACGGTGGGCAGCCACGCGATCGAGGATTATCTAAAGACGATCTACCTGGTGCAGCAGGATGAAGGCCGCGTCACCACCTCGGCGCTGGCGCGGCGGCTGGGTGTGGCCGCTGCCTCCGTCACCAACATGGTCAAGCGCCTGGCGGAAATGAACCTGGTGCGCCATGCGCCTTATCACGGCGTGAAGCTGCTGCCGGCCGGCGAAAAGATCGCCCTGGAGGTCGTGCGCCATCATCGCCTGCTGGAGCTTTATCTGGCTGAGGCGCTTGGCATGCCCTGGGACCAGGTGCATGCCGAAGCCGACCGCCTGGAGCATGTGATTTCCGAAGACCTGGAAGAACGCATGGCGGCGGCGCTCGGGCAGCCAACGATGGATCCGCACGGGCACCCCATCCCCAGCCGCGATCTGACCGTGTTGGAGCGTTCGCAGGCCGCCTTGGCCGCGGCCCAGCCGGGAGACGTAGCCAAGATCGAATGGGTGAGCGACCTCGATCCCGCCCACCTTCGCTACCTGGCTGCGGTCGGCCTGGTTCCCCATGCCACCGTGCACGTGATTGACGTGGCGCCGTTCAACGGCCCGCTGCAGCTCCGCATTGGCAGCAGCGAGGTCAGCTTGGGCCGCGAACTGGCGGCCGAAGTCTTTGTCAGCCGTTCAGCCTGACCAACGACGGCGGCTTAGGCAGGCTCGAGCAGCAAGCTGCGATCATCAAGCGTTTTGGTTGAGCTTGTGTCCTGCTTCATGACGTTGCCCTACGATACGGCTTGTTAGAGCTTGGACGACCTCAGGCGTTAGGCCATCTTCCGGTTCAGCCTCCTCACGCGCGGCCATCACCTGCTCGATCTCATCAAACGATGCCTGTCCTAAGTCCTGCAGCAAAGCGGTGAAGCTCGCCTTTTGTTCAGCTACCGCCCTATCCGATAATGGTTGTATGGTATAGGCCAACGTCACCTGACGCGTGAGGGCGTAGACAATGTACTGATTCAGCGACGTTTCTTCAGTTTGCGCCAACGTTTCTAGCTGCCGATGTAATGTTTCAGGTAAACGCAATGTCAAACGACTCATAGCCCCACTCCTTTTGCCAACCAATGCCTATTTTGCCACCATGCGCAGCAATTGCACGGGGGTTATCACCTGTAAACCTAACGCGTCGCTGGCGGTTCTAAAATCCTTGGTATTCTCTGTAATGACGATGGCGCCAGCATTCATGGCGCAGTCAATGACATGTTGGTCGCCCGGGTCCGGTGACATCGGTCGCCAGGTGTAGTAGACGACCACAAATTCTGCTTGCGCCAGCAAGGTTCCCAGAATCGGTTTGACAAGCCGCCAACGCGTGGGAGAAAGCTTGCGAGACAAAACGTCGGTGTATTCATAAGCCAATGCGTTAGCAACAAATACTCGGAATAGGCCAGCCCGCCAACAGTCAATGACGAACCCGGCCGCGCCGCCTGATTTTGTAAGGCCTTCGAACACCACGTTTGTATCAATGACGACACGGAGAGAAGTTTGAGCTGGCATGACACTATTATAGCACCGTATACGGTGTCATTCAAAACCACGCGGGTGCTGTAGAAGAAACTCAAGTTGCTTTGTATTTGATGATAATCGTTGACGCGCGCGGCCCTTTTTCCGTCTAACCAGAGTCAAAAGCCCTTTGACGAACCTTAGCCTGTGCAGTACAATTACTGGCTGAGACGATGAGTGGGTGTAGAAGGAAAATTGGGGAACCGATGGCATTTAGAGATTTACGCGAGTTCATAGCCAAACTGGAAGAGATAGGCGAATTGCAGCGCATCCAGACGCCGGTCAGCGCGGAGCTGGAGATTTCGGAGATTACCGATCGGGTGTGCAAAGGGCCGGCCGCGCACAACAGAGCGCTGCTGTTTGAGCATGTGAAGGGATCAAATATCCCGGTGCTGACCAACGCGCTGGGGTCGGCGCGGCGCATGGCGCTGGCGCTCGGCGTGGAGGACCTCGATCAGTTGACCGCCAACCTGGGCGTGCTGATCAAGCCGGAGCTGCCCAAAGGTCTGGGCCAGATGATGAATCGCGCGGGCGATTACTGGGATGCGCTGAAAAGCATTGGCCTGGGGCCGGCCATCGTCAAGAAGGCGCCGGTGCAGGAAGTGGTGCTGTTGGGCAGCGACGCCGACCTCAACCGGCTGCCCATCATGCAGTGCTGGCCGCAGGATGGCGGGCGCTTCATCACTATGACCACCGTCATCAGCCGCGATCCGGTCAAGGGCATTCGCAACGTGGGCATGTACCGCTGCCAGGTGCACGACAGCCACACGCTGGGCATGCACTGGCAGTTGCACAAGGGCGGCGCCGAGCACGAGCGCAAGGCGCAGCAGGCCGGCATTGATCGCATTCCGGTCGCGATCAGCCTGGGCGGCGATCCTGCGGTGATGTGGAGCGGCTCCGCGCCGCTGCCCCCCGATATTGATGAGTTTCTGCTCGCCGGCTGGCTGCGCGGCAAGCCGGTGGAACTGGTGCGCTGTGTGACGCAGCCGCTGGAAGTGCCGGCCGAGGCCGAGATCGTCATCGAAGGCTACGTGGATCCGATGGAAAAGCGGCCGGAAGGGCCGTTTGGCGATCATACCGGCTACTACACGCCGGTGGACAACTACCCGGTGCTGCACGTCACCGCGATCACCATGCGCCGTGAGCCAATCTATCCCGCGACCCTGGTTGGCCTGCCGCCGATGGAAGATTATTGGATGGGCAAGGCCACCGAGCGCCTCTTCCTGCCGCTGATGCGCCTGTTCCTGAGCGAGATCGTGGATGTCAACATGCCGGCCGAAGGGGTGTTCCACAACCTGATCCTGGTCAGCATCAAGAAGCGCTTCCCCGGCCATGCGCGCAAGGTCATCAATGGGCTGTGGGGCCTGGGCCTGATGATGCTCACCAAGGCCATCGTGATCGTGGATGAGGACGTGGATGTGCAAAATGTCAGCGAGGCGATGTTCCACGCGCTGAACAATGTGGACTGGAGCCGCGACATCATCGTGCAGGATGGGCCGGTGGACGCGCTCGATCACGCCAGTTACCGCTTTGCGCTCGGCGGCAAGATTGGGATGGACGCCACGCGCAAATGGGCCAGCGAAGGGTACACGCGTGATTGGCCCGAGCTGATCACGATGAGCGAGGCGATCAAGCAGCAGGTGAGCGCGCGCTGGCGTGAGTATGGCTTTGCGGCTGAGCCAGGGACAGTGGATGCGCCTGAACCGAGCGGCCGCAGCCTGTTGAGCCGTTCCACGGCAGTCGTGCGGCGCTTTGGGCAACGCGGCAGGAATGAGAGCAAACGTAACTGATCAGGCGTCCGGCGCCGACAACAGCCGCCGAATGAATTCGGGCCGAAGGGGCGTTCCGCCGCAAGGTCGGCCTGCGCCGACCGAGATTGCGTCCACGAAGGTGGACGCCCGGCGGAACGCCCATCAGGCGCGATTTCAATCGCTCCACGGCAGTCGGGCGGCGCGGCAGGAATGAGAGCAAACGCCGTTGATCAGGCGTCGGGCCGCCGAATGAATTCGGGCCGCAGGGGCGTTCCGCCACAAGGCCGGCCTGCGCCGGCCGGGATTGCGTCCACGACGGTGGACGCCCGGCGGCACGCCCATCAGGCGCGATTTCAATCGCTCTGGGGCGGCGCGCCGCCCGAGCAGTTAGATCGAACAGCGAATGGATGACATGAACGCAAACGATATTTTAGCGAAAGCGGCGCAAGGCGAGCGCCTGACGCCAGACGAAGGGCTGATCCTGTACCGGGATGGCGACCCCGACGCGACGATGGCTGTGGCGCATCAACTGCGCCTGGCGCGCACTACGCCCGGTCAGGTGACGTACCTGGTGGATCGCAACATCAACTACACCAACGCGTGCACGACCGATTGCCAGTTCTGCTCCTTCTACCGCGTGCCGGGGCACCCCGAAGTCTACGTGCGCACCCAGGCGGAAATCGGAGAGAAGGTCGAAGAGCTGATCGCCTGGGGCGGCACCCGCATCCTCATGCAGGGCGGCCACAATCCCGACCTGCGCATCGAGTGGTACGAGGAGATGCTGCGCTGGTTGAAAACCACGTATCCCGAAATTGAGCTCGACTGCTTCAGCCCATCGGAGATCGAGGCGATTGCCAAGATCGAAGGGATGACAATGGCGCAGGTGCTGCGGCGGCTGCAGGCGGCCGGGCTGGACGGTCTGCCGGGCGGAGGCGGCGAGATTCTGGACGATGAAGTGCGCAAACGCATCACGCCCAAGAAGACCAAGACCGCGGAATGGCTGGAAGCGATGCGTATCGCACAGCGCCTGGGCATGACCACGTCAGCCACCATGGTGATCGGCTTCGGCGAGACGCTGCAGCATCGCATCAACTCGCTGACCAACCTGCGCAATCTGCAGGACGAGAGCCTGGCCAGCCACGGCAACGGTTTCACCGCGTTCATCATGTGGACGGCGCAGCTCAGCACGACCAACAGTCTGGGGCGCAGCCGTCACCGGGCCAAATACGGTGCGAACTATGACGAATATCTGCACACCAATGCCGTTGCGCGCATCTACCTGGACAATTTTCAGAACTTCCAGGCCAGTTGGCCGACGCAAGGGTTGGAGACGGCGCGGCGCGCGCTCTACGCCGGCGCCAATGACTTTGGCAGCACCATGCTGGAAGAAAACGTGGTCAGCGCGGCCAATGCCTACACCGAAGAAAACCCGCGTATGACCGTCTATGACCTGCATGCACAGATTCGCCAGGCCGGCTTCACCCCCGCGCAGCGCGACAGCCGCTATCGCCTGGTGCGCACGTTCGATCGGGTTTACAGCGAGGCTGAGCTGGCGCCCACGCCGATTCCCTCGCGGCTCGGCGCGCAGCCCCCACCGAATTTCGTTCCGCTGGCCGTATTGGCCTAGGAGCCTTGCGCCGTGAAGCGAATCAACAGGAGTGCTGCGCCGTGAAGCGAGTCAAAACGTTCCTCGAAATGATCAAATTCGAGCACACCATCTTCGCCTTGCCTTTCGCCTATTTGGGCATGGTGTTGGCGGCGCGCGGCTGGCCGACGTGGTGGCAGTTCATCTGGATCACGCTGGCCATGGCCGCGGCGCGCACGTTGGCCATGGCCGTCAACCGCGCCGTGGATGCGGCGCTCGACGGCCGCAACCCGCGCACGGCCAACCGCCCCATTCCACGCGGTGAGTTTTCGCTGCAGCAGACCTGGCTCTTTGCCGCGCTTTCGCTGGCCGTTTTGATCCTGGCCGCGTGGATGCTCAACACCTTCGTGGTGCGACTGCTGCCCTTGGCCGTGCTGGCGCTGATCGGCTACAGCTTCACCAAGCGCTTCACCTGGCTGAGCCATTTCATCCTGGGGCTGACCGACGGCGCCGCGGCGGCCGGCGCGTGGGCGGCCGTGGCCGGCAATTTGTCCGGCCCGCTGCCGTGGCTGCTCTGGTTTGCGGTGACGGTGTGGATCGGCGGCTTCGATCTGATCTATGCCTGCCAGGATGTGGAGTTTGACCGCCGCGAAGGGCTTTATTCCATCCCAGCGCGCTTCGGGGTGGCCGCGGCGCTGCGCCTGGCGCAGCTGTGTCACGTCTTCACCGTGCTGGCGCTGCTCGTCGTTGGCCTGCTGGCGCCGCTGGGCTGGCCCTACTGGATCAGCCTGGCGCTGGTGTGCGGACTGCTGGCCTACGAACACAGCTTGGTGAGCCCGGACGACTTGAGCAAGGTCAATCTGGCCTTTTTTACGGTCAACGGCTACATCAGCGTGATTGCCTTTGTGGGCACGCTGGCGGCGTTACTCGTGCGTTAGATCAAGCGTGGAGGGACACATGGCCGCGTTGACCCGCAACGAGTTCTACAAACTGAGCCAGGAGTGCCGGGACTACGCGCGGCGGCTGGCGCTGCATGATCAACAGGGCGTGGAGCGGCCGCTGTGCCTGGAGTGCAACCAGTTCCTGGCGCGTGTGCAGGCGTATGACCTGCTGCAGGGGCGGCTGAAGCAGGTGCGCCCGGCGCGGCCCATCACGCGCGGTCTGGTCATGACTGTCTTTTTGATCGCCAGCTTCCTGCTGGCTGTGTTGGTTCTGCCCGGCGTGAGTCGCGGGGTCATAACCGGGTATTCCGTGGCGTGGCCGCTGCTGGCGCTGGGGGTCTTCCTGGTGCCGCCGACTTTTTACGGCACCAGCGTTGAACAAATCGAAGGCAAGGTGCTGCGCGTGGTTGAGGCTCTGCAGGTGATCTTGGAGAAGAATGAGCTGGGCGTGACCGAGGCCGTCTTTTTTTCGATCAAAGAGATGCTCGATGAAGCCCATAACGAGCTGTACCAGCAGGTTTCCCTGGCGCACCCTGGACAAATGTAAACAAAAAGAATGAAATACAAACAAAATGGAGTCATGAGATGATCGTTGCTGAACGAACAACCGGGTTAGCCGATTTGGTCGCCAAAGTGGAAGCCGGCCAGCGCCTGAGCTTCGAGGATGGTGTGCGTCTGTTCAACTCGCACGACTTGCTGACCATCGGCCAGATGGCCGACCTGGTCAATACGCGCCTGAACGGCGGGCGCTACGTTTTTTTCAACCAGAACCGCCACATCAATCCGACCAATGTCTGCGCATTTCACTGCAATTTCTGCTCGTTTCGCCGTGATGAGGGCGAAGCGGGCGCTTACACCTGGCACGCGGATGAGATCGTGGAACATGTGCGCGCCGACGCCCTGCCCAACGTGAGCGAGTTCCATATCGTGGGTGGGCTGCACACCAGCGAGCCGTTCGAATACTACGAAGATTTCCTGGCCGCGCTCAAGCAGGCTTACCCCTGGATTCACCTCAAGGCCTTTACGGCGGTCGAGATTGATTTCTTTGCCCAAATGACCGGCATGAGCCATGAGCAAGTCTTGCGCCGCCTGATGGCCGCGGGACTGGACTCGATGCCGGGCGGGGGCGCGGAAATCTTCCATCCGGAGATTCGACGCAAGATTTGCCCAGAGAAGGCGGACGGCGACACCTGGCTGGCGATTCACCGCACCGCGCATCAGCTGGGCCTGCGCACCAACGCGACCATGCTTTACGGCCATATCGAAGGGCCGGAGCACCGCGTGGACCATCTCCTGCGCCTGCGCGAGCTGCAGGACGACACCGGCGGCTTCCAGACCTTCATCCCGCTGCGTTTCCATGCTGATAACAACGCGCTGGGCCAGCGCGCCAACTGGACGACCGCGCACGACACGTTGAAGACCCTAGCCGTCAGCCGCATTCTGCTCGACAATTTCCCGCACATCAAGGCCTATTGGATCATGCTGACGCCGCCGATTGCGCAGCTGGCGCTGCACTTTGGCGCGGATGACATTGACGGCACGGTGGTGGAGGAGAAGATTTACCACGAAGCCGGCGCCACGACCGAGGAGCAGTTGGACAAGCTGGAGTTGATGCGCCTGATCGTCGCTGCCGGCCGCGTCCCCGCGGAACGCGATACGCTGTACAATGTGGTGAAGGTCTACGATCAACCCATCGAGCAGCTCGAAGCCGAATTGGTTGCCCGACGCAAGCAGGCGCGCGTCGCGGCCAAACAGGCCAGGCGCACGAACGGCGCGCAGGCTCAGCGCATCCCCCTGGTTGATGAGGCCGCGCTTTGAAGATATTTTGAAGGGATTAGATGGACATAGCCTACTCGGTAGAAGGTGTTCCAATTCGTCTCACGACAGAGCGCTGGTTGCACATCGTGGTCAGAGCTATTCCTCTGCTCATTGATTTTCCAATGCATCGTTTCTCAGTAGATTATGACGAAGAAGCCGATGTGCTTTATATCAGCCTGCAACGACCCCAGAAGGCGACTAACACCGTCATGACCGATGATGGCATGCTTCTTCGTTATCGTGGACGACAGCTCGTTGGCATTACGATTCTCGACGCTTCGACGCGATCATCCGTGACATGATTGGCGATTCCGAAGGCGCTTGATCCTAAACAGCGACAAGTCTAACAAGAAAGTGAAGAAGTTACTCGCAGACGGAGGCAGTATGACGGTAACACGAGAATTGCTGAAAAACGAGATTGAGAAGGTTCGTGATGATTATCTGGACATGCTATACCAGATCATCAGGGTCTTCGAATCGCCGGTGAGCAAAACCACGCCGTCTACTGGGGTTAACATGCCGATTGTCATAAGACGCCCGTACGGACTGTGTGCTGGCGAGTTCACGGTTCCTGCAGACTTTAACGATCCACTGTCGGATGAGATTCTTGTGGAGTTCGAAAACGAATGAGACTCCTTTTGGATACGCACGTCTTTCTGTGGTTCATCAGCGCCGATGTGCGATTGGCCAACCCGGCAAGAGAGGCTATCGAGAACCCGGCAAACGAGGTTTTTTGAGCATCATCTCTTTGTGGGAAACCATCGTAAAGCATCAATTGGGTAAGCTTTGGTTACCTGAACCGCCAGAAGTTTACTTACCGCGTCAACGTGTGCGCCACCAGATCGAAAAGCTCGATTTGGATGAAACCAGTGTTGCGCAGCTTGCTCGATTACCGGCCCTCCATCGCGATCCATTCGATCGTATGTTGGTCTGTCAAGCCTTGCAGCATAGGCTGACCCTTGTAACAGGAGATGAAATCCTGCACTCGTACCCGGTTATCTGCTTGAAGGCCTAAGAGTGACCGTACAAAGAGGTGCGGAGAAGACAATATGACCTTAACCATTGGCGTCATTGACTATTTGAATGTGCAGCCGGTTTACTACCGTTTGCAGGAACGCCTGGCGGGACGCGATGTGCGCTTCGTCTACGGCGTGCCGACGGCGCTCAACCGGATGCTGATTGACGGCGAGATTGACCTCGCGCCCATCTCGGCCATCGAAACCGCGCGCCATGCCGACCGCTTGGCCGTTATCCCCGACCTGGGCATCGCCACGCTCGGCGCGGTCAAGACGGTGCTGCTCTTTAGCTGGATGCCCGACCCGGCCGAACTGGACGGCTGCACGGTGGCCTTGACCGATCATTCGGCCACGAGCGTGGAGCTGCTCAAAACCTTGTGCCGGGAACGCTATGGCATTGCCCCGCGCTGGCGGGTGACGCCGCAAAACCTGGAAGAGATGCTCACCCGTGCCTCCGGCGCGCTTCTCATTGGCGATGAGGCGTTGATCGAAGGCTCGCTGCATCGCGGCGTAGCGCGGCGCGGTGTGCCGCACGTCTTCGACCTGGGCGATGAGTGGCTGAAGTGGACGGGACTGCCGTTCGTTTTTGCCCTCTGGTCGGTGCGCCGTGATCGCCTGGCTGACCTAGCGGCCAGCGGCATCGTGCCTGCGCTGCACGCAGCCAAGGCGGACGGCTTGCAGCACCTGGAGGCCATCGCGCAAGGCTACGCGCCGCGGTTGAACCTGCCGCCCGGCCTGCTCACCAAGTACCTGCGCGATCTGCGTTACGATCTGACCGGCTGGGACCTGGCGGGCCTGGAGCGCTTCCTGCACCTGACCGTGCCTGAGATGGCGCCCGACGCGCTGCTGGCGTGGCAGGATGAACGTCAGACGCTGGAACCTCTCTTCGCCGCCGCGCTGGCGCCGGCCGGATAGTGTTGACGCAAGCGCCTATGAATACACAAGGAACGCTCGCCATTCCCCCGTGCCCGGCCCTGTTGGCCGACCGCTTCAACACCCTGCGTTTTGATCGCGAACAGCAGGCTGTGGTGTTGCTCGACCGCCGCGCCTATCCATTCCGCACGACGTATGTCGCCTGTCGCACGGTGGAAGAGACGGCGCAGGCCATCGAGCAGATGGTGGTGCAGGGCGGCCCACCGCTGGCCTACGCCGCGGGTCTCGGTCTGGCGGTGGCCGGGCCTGGCCTGGACGATTTGCGCCAGGCCAGCCAACGCCTGCTCGCGACGCGGCCGACGGCCGATGATCTGCACGCCATCGTGCCGCAGGCGCTGCAGCGCGCAGAGGCGGCGGTGGCCGCAGGCGAAAGCCCACAAGCCGCCATCCTGGATTATGTGAATAGCGAAATTGAACGCGGCAATCAGGTCAGCCAGGCTTGCGGCGCGCACGCGGCCACGCTCCTGCGCGACGGCGATCGCATCTTGACCCACTGCCTGGCCGGCGCCGCGCTGTGCTGGATGCTGTGGATTGCCAGGCAGCAGGGCAAGCAGGTGACGTTGATTCCGACCGAGACGCGGCCGTACCTGCAAGGCGCCCGCCTGACCGCCCAGTGCGCCGTAGAGATGGGCATCCCGGTCAAGCTGATCACCGACGGCATGCCGGCGCACCTGATGAGCCAGGGCTTGATTGACAAGTTCATCTGCGCGGCCGACCGTATCACCCTGGACGGGCACATTACCAACAAGGTTGGCACCCTGCACAACGCCATCGCCGCGTCCTATTACGGGATTCCGTTCTACGTCCTGGGTTACGACGGCCCTGACCTAAAGACGCCAACCGCGGACGCCATCGAAATCGAGCAGCGCAACCCGACTGAGGTTTTCTACGCGCGGGGACGTGAGGGAACGGTGCGCACCGCCGTGGAGGGCATTGACGGCGCTTATCCAGCGTTCGACATCACCCCGCCGCACCTGATTGCCGGCATCGTCACCGATCGCGGGATTTTTCCGCCGACATTGGTCGCGCGGTATTGGGAGGGGTGAGGGAGTGAAAAAAGGGCTTGATAGTTCTCTCGCCGTGGTGTAAAATCGTGCCAGGCGTGTTTACCGCTTCGTTGTGCGTACGGTAGGCGCGCGAGTCGGCTCTCAAATTCCATAGTGCACGTTTTCCGGACGGCTCAGTTCAAGTGGCGCCAGAAAAGCGCTGGCGCCGGGTTATGCGGCGGCTCGACCGTTACGGGAAATGCA
>NZ_UETR01000070.1:0-5378 GCF_900491745.1 Candidatus Amarolinea aalborgensis
CCGATCCCTGGCCATTGACCGCGCCGCCGGAGGTGTAACGTTTGAGCAAGCGATAGATCAGCGCGCCGCTCACCACCGCGCCGAGCAGTCCGATGCCTGTCACAACCAGGCCGCCGGGCGCAGCAAATTCGTTGGCATGGGATGATCCAAAGATGGCCCAGACATAGGCGCCTACGGCGTAGAAGGCGACGTAGCCGAGATCGAGCAGGCCAGCAAAGCCAACCACGATATTGAGGCCCAGGGCCAGGGCTACGTAGATGCCAATTTGCGTCGCCACTTCCAGGTAGTACGCATTGCGAATCCCAAGCAGGGGGAGCAGCACAAGCAAAACCAGGACGCCAAACAACGACCGGGCGCGTGTCGGAATTTTGGCCGCAAAAATGAGGAGCAGCGAGCCTTCGAACAGCAGGAAAATCGGTAGTGAGCGGCTGTTCGTGAAGGCGCCAAACGTGGTGAGCGCAATGTAGAGGGCCAGAATCACATAGGCCTGCGGGCCAGACAAGAGCAGGCCGCTGAGCCTGGATAGCCATGATGAACGATTGGGTTCGCCTGATGGTTGGGTGGTCATACCTTTATGCCTTCTGCCCCACTTGTTCGCCCAACAGACCCGATGGCTTGAAAATCAGGATACCGATCAGAATCATGAACGCCGTAATCGCCGCGTAATCCGCGCCGGGCAGCGCGCCGCGCGAAAAGAGGGTGAGGTAGGACGACACAAAAGCTTCGAGTAAACCCAGGGTGATCCCACCGAGCATCGCGCCCGTGATGTTCCCAATGCCGCCCAACACCGCGGCCGTGAAGGCCTTGATGCCAGGAATGAAGCCAAAGAAGGGGTCAATCGTGCCGGCTTTGATCCCCGCTAACACCCCGGCCGCGCCGCCCAACGCGCCGCCAATCAGGAAGGTCAGGGCAATGATCTGATTGACGTTGATGCCCATCAGCGCGGCCGCGGAACGGTCCTGCGCCACGGCGCGGATGGCCGTTCCCAGCTTGGTCGCGTTGACCAGGTAATTGAGGCCGATGAGCATCAAGATGGCGACTACGATAAAAACGATCACCTTGACCGAAATACCGACATCAATCACGCCTCCGGTCGCGGTAGGAAGGGAGCCTAAGATGAGACGGCGGTCGAACGCGGGCAAAGAGGGGAAGGTGAGGTAGAAGGCGTTGCGATGAAAGCTCTCGAACAGACGCACCGCATCTTGCAGAAAAAAGGAGACGCCGACGGCCGAAATCAGCGGCACCAGGCGCGGGGCATTGCGCAGCGGGCGATAGGCGATCCGCTCCACAGTCACCGCCAACAAGCCGCTGACGATCATGCCCACGAGAACGGCCAAGACCACATAGAGCAGCGGCGGCATCGCCAGCAGGAGATTAGCCGCCTGCAAGGTGAGCGCCAACTCAGCCCCGGCAAACGCGCCGACCATGTAGATTTCACTGTGAGCGAAATTGATGAACTCCAACACGCCGTAGACCATCGTGTAGCCGAGAGCGATCAGCGCGTAGAGAAAACCGAGGGTAATCCCATCAATGACGGTCTGCGGCAGGAGGGCAACGACGGCCACCATCAAGTTGGTGTCGGTGCGGCTGCCGCGCAGGAGCAGCGCCAGAATCAAAACAACCAGGGACATCACCAGCGAACTGATCACGGCGAAGGTGACAATTCGAACCAGTGGGGTGAAGAGCTCACGGAGTGTTCGGAGTTGAAATCTCGACATCGCATCGCTTTCCGCAGATGGGGAAGCTAACTAAACCCCTGTTTCTCTATGCTGTTTGGAGTGCGGCGACATGCCGCCGCACTCCAAACAGGCGGCGACGTGTCACCGCACTCCAAATCCTCGAGATTACTGGGCCGGCGGCGGCGGCGCGGGAATCGCCAGGGTTTCGACGGCCTTGTTGTCGCCCCACTTCGCCGGGTCGGCCGAGACGACCTGGATGACGAAATAGTTGGCGACGGCGGGGTCGCCCTTGCTGTCGAAATTGATCGTACCGGTGATGCCCTTGAAATCCTTCAACGCGCGCACCGCATCACGCACGGCGGGACGGGTCGGCATCTGGTTGTTGTTGGCCTTGGCCGCGTTTTCGATCGCCTTCAGGATCAGGGCCGCGCTGTCATAGGACTGCGCGCCAAACGGTTCGGCATCCTTTCCAAAGCGCGCCTTGTAATCAGCGGCGAACTTCGCCGCTTCCGGGTAGTAGGAAACCGGGCCGGCCACGGTCGTGTAGTACATGCCGTTGACAGCCTCGCCGGCGATCTTCACCAGGTCCGCGCTGTCGAGACCATCTGGCCCCATAAAGGTGGCCTTGATGCCCTTGTCGCGCGCCTGCTTGAAGAGAATGCCGGCCTGGTCAAAGATCGCGCCAAAGTAGACCAGGTCCGGATTGGCGGCCTGAATCGGCGTCAGAATCGGGTCGAAATTGGCCTTCTCCTCGGTGCCTTCGAAGCCGAGCACCTTGATGCCGTCTTTCTCAGCCGCCTGGCGGAAGAAGTCGGCAATGCTCTGGCCGTAGGTGGTCTTGTCGTGCAGAATGTAGACGCTCTTGACGGCGAGCTTCTTCAGCGCGAACTGCTCGCCCACGACGCCCTGGATGTCGTCACGACCGCAGACACGGTTGACTTCCGCATACAGGCGATCGGTGATCTTGGGGTTGGTGTTGGCTGGCGACACCTGCACCAGTTGGGCATTGTGATATTCTTCCGAAGATGGAATCGCCACGCCGGAGTTGTAATGCCCGACCACGCCCAGAATCGCGGGATCAGACACGATATTCTTGGCATTCGCCACGCCCACTTCCGGCTTGCCCTGGTCATCGAAGGGCACAATCTGGACAGTGAAGCCCATGGCCTTCAAGCTGTCGCTGAGCTGCTCAACCGCCAACTGGGCGCCGTTCTTGATGCCTTCACCCACCGCCGCGCTGCCGCCTGAGAGCGGGCTTTGGGTTGCAATTTTGATCGTCTTACCGGTTTCGGCCGGCGCTTTGGTGGCTTCCGGCGCCTTGGTCGCCGGCGCCGTGGTGGACGCTGCACCGCCGCAGGCTGTCAACAGCACCGAGGCAACCAACAATAGGGTAAACAGACCGTACACTCGCTTGGACATACGTTCTCCTCCTGACTGCATACATACAAGACTGGCAAATTTGTTGGGCAATGGCCCAGAGAATGGCGATTGGGGGGTCGTTTCGCAAGACGGCTGAGGGTTAGAAGATTGGGGCGGATTATAGGAGAGGCCGCGTAATTTGTCAAACACTTGCAGGAAGGGTAAATTATGGTACAGTGTCCGGTAACTCAGCCATCCTGGAGGATTACAAAGAATGACTCGCAAATCAAGTAATACGCCCAAACGCGATTGGCGTCAGGTCGTACTGATTGTTCTCAGCCTGTTCCTGATCTTGAGCATGGCGCTGGGCTATGTTTTGCCCTATCTGCTGCCAAAATAATGATGCGTATGGACACCTTTCCTACATGCGGCGCAGCTGACTTGAAAATAGGCCGCGGATGAACACGGATCGCCACGGATTGCCTGTTTTCATCCACGGTTGTGCCACCGGGGCATGGGCAACTAACCTGAAAATAGGCCACGGATGAACACGGATCGCCGCGGATTGCCTGTTATCATCCCTGGTGGCGCGCCCCGCGCATGGGCCGCTGACATGAAGATTGCTCGGCCCCTTTGTGATCCGACGGCCGCGGCTGGTCAAGGGCTGGCCGATCGGCGCTCCGCACGAGTTTGGAACGCCCGGCGCGCCGGCATTTTCATCCACGCGGCTCTCTTGAGCCTGCGCTCCTGCGGTGCGCCCGCGTGACTGAACAACGCAAAGGCTTGCTCCTGGTGGCGCTGGCCGTTTTGTTCTTTTCCACCAGCCCCGTCTTGGTGCGCTGGGCAGCTCCGCTCAGCGCGTACGAGATTGCCGCCGGGCGTCTGTTGGTCGCCAGCCTGGCGGTGTTGACCCTGGCGCGCGTGAGCCGGCAGCCGCTGCGCGTGGCGCGCGGCGACTGGGCGCGCTTCGTGGTGTTCGGACTGATCACCGCGCTCCATTTTCTGTTCTACATCGCCTCGCTCAGTTACACAACGATCGCCCATTCGCTGGCCATTGTCTACACCGCGCCCATTTTCGTCACCCTGGCGTCCGCCTGGTTCTTGAACGAACCAATGCCGCAGCGCAAATGGGGGGGCGTCGCGCTGGCGGTGATCGGCGTGGCCGTTCTTGCCAGCTTCGAACCAACCTGGAACGCAACGATGGCGTTTGGCGATCTGCTGGCGCTTGGCTCGGCTATCACCTTTGGCCTCTACTCCGTGGCCGGACGTTCGCAGCGCGCAGCGTATCCCCTGCTGACCTACGCCGGGCTGGTTTACGGGCTGGCCGCGCTGTGGGCCATACCGGCCGCAGTCGTCAACTTTCACCCGGCCGCTTACGGCTGGCAGCAGATCCTGGCTGTGGTCGGCCTGGGCATTTTGCCGCTGGGCTTTGGGCATACGCTCTACAACGCGGCCCTGCGCCGCGTGCATGCCACCTACGTCAACCTGGTCGCTACGCAGGAAGTCACCGGAGGCGTTCTGTTAGGCGTTCTGTTCCTGAGCGAAATTCCCAGCCTGAGCAGTATCATCGGCGCGCTGATCACGCTGGTGGGGATCGGGTTGGTCATTCTCTAACGATGGAGTAACTATGCCGGCACGTATTGACTGTCGTTTCTACTTCGAGGATTATCATCGCGGCCGCGAGGTGAAGGAATGTCGCCTGCCCAAGAGTCGGGAATCTGCGGCCTGGAATCCAAACGTGTGCAACACCTGCCCGGTGCCAGGCATTCTGCGCGAGACCAACACGCGCTACCTGGCCCTGGAGGGCGCCATCAAGCGCCGTTTTCTACTCGGCGAACGCATGGAGGTGTTTGCCATCTGCACACGCCACAAACAGCAGCTCAGCAATCCCCGCGTGTGCCCTGCCTGCGCCAGCGAAAACGCCTGATCCCCCGCGCCCCGTCAACGGGGCTTGATGCCAGACCGCACGCCAGCCCGGTTCACCGGGCGCCGTTTTGTCGCCGGGGGACTTCATCCCCGGCGATCCCCCGGCGGCGGGCGGCGTCCAGCGAAGCCAGCGATTCGCCTGGCGATGAAATCGCCAGGCTACGCAGCGGCGCCCCGTCAACGGGGCTTGATCCAGACCGCACACCAGCCCGGTTCACCGGGCGCCGTTTTGTAGCCGGGGGACTTCATCCCCCGGCGATCCCCCGGCGGCGCGCCCCGTCCATCGGAGCCAGCCATTCGCCTGGCGATGAAATCGCCAGGCTACGCAGCGGCGCCCCGTCAACGGGGCTTGATCCAGACCGCACACCAGCCCGGTTGACCGGGCGCCGTTTTGTAGCCGGGGGACTTCATCCC